>JBPYDW010000321.1:0-3831 GCA_051986335.1 Vulcanimicrobiaceae bacterium
GTGGAACGTTGATGACGGAGACGCGTTTGTTCAGCGTCGATGCCGAAGAGACGAACGAGCTGGTATGCAAGCCATCACAATATGAAAAGTTCGCCAGCGTCCAGCCGAACGTTCCGTACTTGATGGATCTCTACGACGCGTGGATCGCCAAGATCGAGGGGAAAGCCGCCGGCAGCGAACTGCCGAGCTTCGAGGAAGCGCTGGAAACGCAGCGCGTTCTCGAAGCCATCGGTTACACCGCTTAACGTTTACG
The DNA here is from genome assembly GCA_051986335.1 of Vulcanimicrobiaceae bacterium. Taxonomy (GTDB): domain Bacteria; phylum Vulcanimicrobiota; class Vulcanimicrobiia; order Vulcanimicrobiales; family Vulcanimicrobiaceae; genus JBPYDW01. Next base: position 254 of record JBPYDW010000321.1, read on the forward strand.
GCAGGTTCGGGTCGCCGACGGCCGTGGCCATCGCGCGATACGCATCCAGTCCGCCGCAGCCTTCCCCCTGCGACTTCGGCGTAGTTACCTGATCCGCTGTCGAGCACAGCAGCTGCTTCATCCGCGTCGGAATCTGATAGCCCGGCGCCGCCGAGATGATCAGCGCCGCCACGCCGGCGACGTGCGGCGTCGACATCGACGTTCCGGCGATATCCTCACGGCAATCGATGCCTACCGTTGCGCTTTCACCGGGATAGTCACCTAAGCACGTTCCAGAATACGACTTATCCAACGGCGTCGACGTCCAGATGTTCTCGATCCAGTGGTAATCGTCAGGTGTATTGCCTACGTCGGTCGTGCTGTTCGGGTCGCCGCCGGGAGCAACGATGCCCCAGGCCGACGGGCTCCTATAGGACGCGAACGGCGAACCGTACTGCGAGTACGAGGCGACGTACTGCTTCGGATTCGTCTTCGTACCGCCGGCGTTACCGCCCGCGCCGGCGCCGTTAGGCATCCCGTCGTCGAGTCCGGTCGCGCCGACGGCGATCACGCCGCTGTCGCAGGCCGGAGCGTCGAGCTGGCCCGGTTTCTCACCGCTTCCAATTCCGTTGCCGGATGCGGCAGCGATCACCACGTTGTGGGCAACCGCGTTGCTGACCGCGGCTCCCTCGGTGGGATCCACGTCCTGACCGTTCGAGCAGCCATTGCCTGCTGAGTCGGTGCCGCCTAAGCTCATGCTGATGACGTTTGCACCGTGCGCTACCGCATCGTTGATTGCGGCGGCGATATCGGCGGTATCCGAGCCGCACGTTTGGTCGGTCGACGGAGCCGTGTCGCAATTATCGGTATCGGGTGTCGGGAAGACGCGATAGCCCATCAGCGAAACGTTGCCGCCGGCACCGGCAAAGCCGAGGCCGTTACCAAAGTCTTCACCAGCAATGCCCGCCGTGTCGGTGCCGTGTCCTTGCGGATCGTTGGTGAAGTTGGAAACGCTCTGCGCGCCGTTCGGATTGGTGATGAAGCACTTCTGATAGACGATCTTCGAGTGCAGTTCGGGATGCGTCGTATCTTGGCCGGTGTCGATCATTGCGATCTTCACACCAGGGTTACCAACTGCGCCTGACCGCTGGAATCCAGCCGGAGCATCGGCCACCTGGCTATACGCAAACGCATCCTCGACGCGAATCGCGTGCATGTCCCACTCGCCGGGAACATACTGTCCCTCCTCAAACGGTGGAATTTCGTAGGTCGGCGGTTGCGGCGAGTTCGAGGGTCCCCCGGCAACCGTCGTCTTGAAGCCGGTGAAATACGGATCGAGCGACGCCGGCGGGCCAAAGTACGGAGCCGAAACGGTGGACACGTAACGCATCCCGACGCGGGAGACGCTGCGCACGCCGGGTTGCGCGCGCAACGACGCCTCGGTCTGTCCCATCCTGTAGGGATCGACCGAGACTATGCGCGTCGCGGTACCGAGGCGATCGAACTGCAGCTCGTGCGTCATGCGCACACCCAGCATCGCCTCGCGCGTGGCAATCGCTTGCGCAGACGAACGCTCGAAACCGAGGCCGTACGAGACGGCTAGCAAGTTTGACGAATATGCACCGCGCTGTCCTCGAGCGATCGCGCGAATCGACGTCTCACCGCTCGGCGCTACTCGAGCGACCGCAGCTGCACTATCGCTTGTCGGACAAGTGAAGTCGGCCTGATTGAAACTGCCGCTCGGGGTTGACGTCGGGGCGGTCGTTGGAGGCGTGCCGCCGCCCCCGCCACCGCCACCGCCGCAGGCGGCGACCAGCGTGCCCGCAAGCACGAAAGCCGAGATTCTTTGAACTCGATAAGAACGGTGCACGTGGTCTCCGATCACTGCTCGGAAGCGCCGAGCGGCATAGTACGCAGGTATTACGATGGGCGGGTGCCGTTCGGTTCCCTCGAGCGGAGATACCTCCACAGCAACCCAAGCGCGGCCAAAGTGGCTCGCCCTTGAACCGCCTCCCGATCGCCGGGAAATTCCCGGCGATGGGTTACGGTCGCCTGCGAGCTTGCCAAGGCAAACCACACTAGCCCCACCGGCTTCTCGGGAGTGCCGCCGTCCGGTCCGGCGATGCCGGTTACCGAGAGCGCCACGTCGGCCCCAAGCCGATCGCGTGCGCCCTGCGCCATCTCACGAGCTACCTCCTCACTTACGGCGCCGACACGCTCGAGCACTTCGCCGGAAACGCCTAATTGCGCAATCTTCACCCGATTGTCATAGGAGACGACCCCGCCGATGAATGCGGCCGATGAACCGGGTACCGCGGTCAGCGCGGCGGCGATCCGCCCTCCCGTGCACGACTCGGCGAGCGCTAGGGTCAGGCCATCGCCTACGAGCCGCGACAGGACGACGCTCGCCAGGGTGTCGCCGTCGTGGCCGAAGACGTAACCGTCGAGCGCTCGTTCGATCTTCTCTTGCAGCGGCGCGATGAGCGTTTCGGCCTGCGGCGGCGATTCGGCCTTGGCCATCACCTTGACGTCGACGCGCCAGTCGTGGGCCAGCACGGCCACTTTCGGATTGTCGGACTCCCATAGATCGCCTAACCGATGGTCGATCTCCGATTCGCCCAGGCCGATGGTGTGCAGAACGCGCGTCGTGATGGCTTCGTGCAGGTTGAATCGCTCGCGCAGCAGCGGGATCAGCCGCTTGACGAGCATCGGTTTCATTTCGCGCGGAACGCCGGGCATGCAGGCGACGAACTTTCCGCGCGCATCGAAGACGATGAAGCCCGGCGCGGTGCCGTTCGGATTGGTCAGCACCCGGCCGCCGCGCGGGATCTCGGCCTGCTTGCGGTTGTTCTCGCGCATCTCCATTCCTAATGAAGCAAAGCGCGCTTCCATAAAACGTAGCGATGCCTCGTCCGTTTGGGTGGTGAGGCCCAAGGCATCGCAGACGGCTTCTTTGGTGAGATCGTCCACGGTCGGTCCGAGACCGCCGGTGGTAATGACGCCGTCGGCGCGCTCGAGTGCCGCAGCGATTGCGACCGCAATTCGCCGGCGATTGTCGCCGACGGCATGGGTGGCGTAGACGTCGATGCCGATATCCGAAAGACGGCCGGCGATGAACGCGGTGTTGGTATCGGTGAGCTGCCCTAGCAGCAACTCGGTGCCGACCGCAATCAGCTCGACCGACGGCAAGCGCTACTCTCCGGAATCGGGATAGTGAAAGCGCACTTCGGCCCGAAAACCGTCGCTAGCCTCGATCGCCGCCTTGCGGCGCAGCGCAGATTGCTCCGGTCCGGGATGCTCGCGAGCGATGCGCTCGCGATACGCCGCCAATCGTTCGACGAATCGCGTGAAGCGCTCGTCCATCGCCGCTTGCAGCGCCTGCTTGAGAATCTTGCCGACCCGCGGCGCCAGCCCCGCGGTCGAGATCGCGACGCGCACCGGCCCCGCTTTGGCGATCGCCGCCATCGCTACAAAGCCGTACTTCGGCTGATCGATGCAGCACAGCAGGAAACGGTGCCGATCCGCCAGCGCGCGCAGACGCGCCGAGAGCACCTCGTCATGCGGCGTCGAGATGACGAAAAACGCATCGACCACGTCGC
>JBPYDW010000322.1:0-2469 GCA_051986335.1 Vulcanimicrobiaceae bacterium
TCCGCGACATCTTGGCGATGGTCGGCGTCGACGAGGAAACCGCCGACAAGGTGAAGCTGGACAAGATTCCGCGCGACGTCGCCATGAAGATGGCGCGCGAGCTTGAAGAGAAGATGCGCGCGTGCGCTGCTAACCTCGAGTTTGAGAAGGCGGCGGCGCTGCGCGACGAGCTGATCGAACTGCGCCGGCAGATCGGCGGTAACGAGTCCTTGCTCTTCCAGGGCAAAGCACCGAAGATCTTCGACTCCGCCCTCAAAGAGCTCGTCACTTCATAAGCTCCTCTGTCACCCTGAGCGGAGCGCCCCGCGACTGCTGTCGCCTGGGGGCGACCTCCGCTCGGGATGACAGAGGGACCCGAAGTCGAAAGGGCTGCGCATGCACAAGTTTGTCTTTGCTCTCGTATGCACGGTGGCGGTCGTAACGGCGAACGCTGCGGCGCAGGTGCCCAGCGGATCGCCGGCACCTTTTCCCACCGGCGTCACCGCCCGCGCCAAAGAATGGCTGAATCGCTTGCAGACGGGCTCGATCGATCGCTCGCAATTGACCGGCGCGGTCAGCGACGAACTGAACGATCAACTGGTCAAGGCCACGCAGGACAAGCTCGCGCCGCTCGGCACGCCGGTTGCCTTCACGCCCGCCGACGTTCATCACGTGAACGGCCAAACGGCATACGTATACAAGGTAGATTTCAAAAACGACACGATGATCTATTTCATCTTCGTGCTCGACGACGGCAGCGGAAAGATAAGCGGCTTGCGGTTCAGCAACGCCCAGTAGAAAGCATCGATGCGGCTGCCGCTGCGTGAGGTTGAGCGCGACGACGCCACCATCACCCTGGCGGCCACTCTGCCGCGCAGCGAACACCCGATCTCGGCACGATATCGGACCCGGCTTGGGGCGCTGATTCGCATCGACGGCGTGACGGCCGGCGCCTTCGACAGGGAGCACGCCGAGGCCATCGTGCCGCCGCGCGATCGCGCCAGCGACGTCACGTTGCAAGTAGAGCGGCGGTCGCTGCCGACCAACGGCCTGCCGTCGGGTCCCGGCTTGGCCTGGTGGCTGTTGAACGCCGGCGCCCGCGAGCATCCGGCCACCGTCATCGAGTATTCAAAGGAAGGCGATGGAATCGCCGAGGCTTTGGTACCGGCGAACGCCGAGCAAACGTCCGACCTGGCGTTGTGGGGGCACGCGCACCTCGACGTGGCATGGTTGTGGACCTACGAGCAAGCGCGCCGCAAGGCGCAGCGTACGTTTGCGATCGCCGCCGGCCTGCTCGAACGTGACCCCTCGTTCGTCTTCATCCAGAGCCAGCCACAGCTGTACGAGTTCGTGCGCGAGCGCGATCCGGAATTGTTCGCCAGGGTGCAGGCCTTGGCGCGCGCCGGCCGCTTCGACGCGGACGTTGCCGCGCTGTGGGTAGAATGCGACTGCAACGTGCCCTCCGGCGAATCGCTGCTGCGCCAGATGCTCGAGGCAAACCGCTATTGTAACGAGCGGTTCGGCTACAGTCCGACGATTGCGTGGCTGCCCGACAGCTTCGGCTTTGCCAACACCTTACCGCTGCTGCTGCGGCACTGCGGCATCGCCCGATTTGCCACGACCAAGCTGCAATGGAACGACACGACGCGCTTCCCTTATCCGCAATTCGTTTGGCGGGCACCGGACGGCAGCGAAGTGTTGGGCGCGGTGATCGCTGCATATGAAGGCGAGATCGATGAACGGCGGGCGCAGGTGGCCCGCTCGCGCGGCGAGCCGCTGATCGCCGGATATGGCGACGGTGGCGGCGGCGTGACTCGGGCGATGCTGGCTGCAGCCCCGGCCTTCGGGCGTTGGCAGCGGCCGCGAGCGTGGTTTAACGACCTGGAAAAGAAGCGGTCTTCGCTGCCGGTTCACAGCAGCGAACTCTATCTGGAATATCACCGCGGCGTGTACACGACCCATCACGATCTCAAGGCTCGCAACGCGGCGCTCGAACGCCGTTTGGCCGACGTCGAAGAGCAGCTGGCGTGGTGCCTGGCGGTGCGCGCGCCGCGCAACGCGATCGACGAGCTGCGCGCCCGGCTGAACGCGGCCTGGCGCATCGTGCTGCGCAATCAGTTTCACGATGTTTTGCCGGGAACGTCGATTCAGGAAACGATGGACGATGCTCGCGCCGAGTACGACCAGGCACGCGAGGTAGTTGAGCGTACGGCTGTGGCGGCCGGTGCCATGCTGCCGCGGGCTGCGGCGTCTGCTAGCGTGCCGCGGCTGGTGGCGCCACGAGCAGATGGCAGTGCGTACGTCTTCGACAACGGCTTGGTCCACGCCCGAGTCGCCGGCGGAAAGCTCGTGGCTCTCGGTACCTGCGCCGCAGACGCCGTCGAGCTCGCTGCAAATGCGCTGACGCTCTATCGCGATCGGCCGAAGAAGTGGGAAGCGTGGAACATCGACGCAGACTACCAGCGCTCGGCGCGGCCGGTCGTCGCCGGC
>JBPYDW010000323.1:0-18480 GCA_051986335.1 Vulcanimicrobiaceae bacterium
GTCCGACATGCCGTAGAGCAAGCCGAAGTTCACGCTCTTGGCGATACGCCGTTGGTTGGGATCGGCGCGCTCGCCATCGGGGACGCCGAAGATCTGACGCGCGGTAAAGTCGTGGATGTCTTGGCCCTCTTCAAAGGCGCGGCGCATCGCTTCGTCGCCGGACAGGTGAGCCATGATACGCAATTCGATCTGACTGTAATCCACGGCTAGGAGAACGTAACCGGCATCGCGAGCGACGAACGCCTTGCGAATGCGCCGTCCCAGCTCACCCCGCACCGGAATGTTTTGCAGGTTCGGATTAGTGCTGGAAAGCCTGCCCGTTGCAGTAGCGGTTTGATTGAAGATCGTGCGCAAGCGACCGTCGGAGCCGGTTAGCGTCGGGATGACGTCGACGTAGGTGTTCTTGAGTTTGGTGACTTCGCGCCACTCTAAGACGAGCGCGCAGATCGGATACTCGCGAGCGAGATTCTGCAGCACCTCAACGCCGGTGGCCCATCCGGTCTTGTTCTTCTTGCCGCCGGGGATCTGCAACTTGCCGAAGAGTATGCCGCCGAGCTGCGGCGGAGATCCAATGTTGAATTCTTCACCGGCAAAGTCATAGATGCGCCGCTGCAGTCGCGCGATTGCCGCATCGAGCTCGCCGTCGAGCGCGCGCAGCTCCGCGGGGTCGATGGCGATGCCGGCACGTTCCATCTTTGCCAGGACCGTCGCCAGGGGCACTTCGATCTCGGTATAAAGGCGCAACTGATCGCGCGCTTCCAGTTCTGGACGCGCGCGCTGTGCAATCTGCAGCGCGGCGTCGGCGTGCGAGGCCGGATCTTCGTCCAAACTCGACCCCAGCTGCACGGCGGCGGCGTCGCCGGGGTTGGCAAAGGTGCGCGAGGGATCGAGCAGATGCAGCGCCAGCATCGGATCGTCCTCGACGCTGCGCATCGGCATGCCGCGCGCGTCGAGCGTTCGCAGTACCCGCTTTGCGTCGTAGGCAATCGCTCGTGCCGGCCCATTCCAGAGCTCCAGAAATGCGGCGCGTACGTCGTTGTGCGCGAACGCGCTTAGCCCGAAACTCAAGCCGGTACCTGCGCTGCCCGATATGCCCAGCGCAGTGTCGGTTACGGCATAGGCCAGGTGCGGGCTCGCGGTCAGCTCGCGCAACTCCGCGGCCAGGCGAACGAATTCCGGCGGGTCCACCGCGGCAACGTAGGAGCGATACGATCCTTTCAATCGCTTCGCGTCGGCGAAGAGCGGCATGCCGGACGAGGGTGGCTCGAGCTTGGCCAGTAACGCTTTGAATTCGAGCTCGCTGTAAAGCGCGTACAGTTCGTCGTTGGCCGCCGGTGTATAACGGCTGGCATCCCAATCCAGCGGGATATCCAAATCGTCGCGAATGATCGAGACGTCGCGAAAGACCTGCGCTTTCTCGCCGTAGTCTTCCACGAGCTTTGTCAACTTCGCCGATCCGGCCAGCTCGGGCTTCGCGATCAGCTGATCGAGGCTTCCGGCCGCCTTGATAAGTCTGCTGGCGGTCTTTTCGCCGATGCCCGGCACGCCCGGCAGGTTGTCCGATGGATCGCCTTTGAGACCGCGATAGTCGGCCAACTGGCTGGGATCGAGATCGAAGCGGTCGCGCACCGCCGCCGGATCGAAACGTTCGAGGTCGGTTATGCCACGGCGCGTTCGTAGAATCGTCGTATTCTGGTCAACGATCTGCAGCAGATCCAAGTCGCCGGTCACAACCAGCGTCGCGTGACCCTGCTCCTCGGCCTTACGCGCCAGGGTTGCGATAACGTCGTCGGCTTCTTCCCCTTCGACTTCGACGACCGGAATACCGTAGGTTGCAAGGATACGCCGCACGATCGGAAACTGCTCGCGCAACTCGTCGGGCATCGAACTGCGCTGCGCCTTGTATTGGTCGTACAGGCGCATCCGAGCGGCAGGCTTCCCCTTATCGAACGCGGCGATGATGTGCGTCGGTTTCTCTTCGTTGATGATGCGGCCGAGCATGTTGACGAAACCCAGGGCCGCATTGATCGGCGTTCCGGCACTGGTCGCCAGCGGCGGCATCGCAAAGAACGCTCGGTACACCAGTCCGTAGGTGTCGAGCAGCATCAGCCGCACCGGTGCTTGCTCGTTCGCGGTTTTCGTCATTGCACGAGGAGGCTCGACGAGGCGACGCTGATGCGACCATCGTCGTCGATCTTTAGAATCGAGAGCGTGTAGCGGCCGCGGGCCGACGGTGCGGGCAATACGATCGGGCCGCCGGCCGTGCGCTGCACCGCCCAATAGACGTCGGCGGCGTCGGCTTGGGCCAGCGTCACATCGGCCGGTGGCGAGCCACGGCGTTCGAAGTTCACCGCTTGCGCGTGTTCGCCGGACGAATCGACCCAGGCGTGCCAGGTCGGATCCGATGGTGCGCTGGATTGCGTCGACGTCACGTTTATCGCCAGCGCAGCTCCCAGCGAATCGAAAACGGCGTCGCCCGACGGCGCGCCGCGGGTCAGCCGCACGGCAACCGTGCCCGGCACTCCGGCGGCGAACTGTATCGCCGCGGATTCGTTGGGTGCGTACTGCGGCTTGTCCAGCGAGAGCGCTGCCGCCACGGCACGCCCCGGCGCGTTCAGCACGACCGGCACGCTATTCCATTCTAAGGTACCGTCGCGCACAAAGGCGGCACCGACGCGCAGCTCGCCCGGTGCGTCGCCGGCACGAAACGTCGCGCGCGCGCCTCCACCGTCAACCGCCGCTACGCTCGTTTGCGTTCCCCACGACGACTCGAACATCAACAGCGCGTCGCCCACCGCATTGGAATCGGCCGCCGAGGTGACGATCGTCGCGTCCTTGTCGTATTCGTCGCGGTCCACTTTGACGCTCACGTTCGCACTCGAGGTGTCGCTGCGATCGGTTGCGACCTCCGGCTGCACGGTAACTTGCCCCGCATCCTGCGCCACTGCTCCGTCGAACTGCGTCTGCGCCAGGATCTCGCTGGTGCCCAGCGGCAGTCCGCCCAGCGTGCCGCGCGCCCGCCCCGCCGCATCGAGCGTGAGCGTTTGGCGGTCGGCACTCTCACCTTGGATCGTCGCCACCGCAACCGATGCACCAGCCAGCGGCTGCCCATCGCTCCGCGTAGCGCTTACCGAGAAGCCGACCGGCGCGCCGGGCGTTACGACATCGCGATCGAGGGCGAGTGCGAGTACGGCGCGCGCAGTAGGAACGACGATGCGCGTATCCGCCGTCGCTCCGATTGAGTCGACTCGCACGCCATACGTCGAGGCGAGCCCGTCGGTCGGATGCGGAATCGCGACCGCAACTTGGCCGCTGCCGTCGGTGTGGACCGTCGCATCGTACCAGGTTGCGATGCCCCACGGAGCATCCGCGTCGCCGCCGGCGCCGATATGCGGCGAGCGCACGACGTCGACGTGAATCGCCGCGTTGGGCACGGCGCGTCCGGCGCGCCACGCCGAGATGACGATGGGCAGGTCGGCGTTCGGATCGCAGGCGGCGTCACAACGTGCCTCTACCTTTAAGGTTAGGCCGCCGCTGTCGGCGTCGACGTGCAGCGTTGCGGCACCGACGCCGCCCCCGGTTTGGGCCAGCACGGCGTAGTCACCCGCACGTGCTCCGGCCGGCACCTCGAACGAGGCGGCAAATGCTCCGGCCGAATCCAGCCGCACCGTTTTTTGTGCGATCGCCGTCGCACCCAGACGCGCGGAGATCTGCACCGAACCGGCGCTGGGTCGCAGCGCACCGCTGCCGCGCGATCGCGCGAACCCAACGACCCGCACCTGCTGTCCCGGATGCACCACGGCCGAGTCGGTGCGCAGGCCGACGATCGTGCTCGGAAGCGGTGCCAGCGGGAGCGGTGAGGCGAACGCGTAGCTCGAGCCCCACTGCGCCAGCACAAAGGCGGGGCGCGCTCCGCTCCACCGCACGATGCCGTGCTCGTCGGTGTAACGTGTTACGAAGGTGCCGCGCACGAGCAAGCTGACGCGCATCCGCGCCAGGGCCTTTCCGGTGCCAAGGTCGGTGCCGTAAAGCACGAGCTCGCCGGGCGTTTGCTGGGTGAGCAAGCCCACGCGCGTGCGATTTATCCACACCTGCTCGCCGACATTGCCGCGGCGCGCCTCAATTACGAAGAAGCCTTCGCGCTGGCCGAGCGGCACCGCGATTTCGTTAGACTGAAATTGATACCCGCCGGGAGGGGTGAACTGCCAGCGCGCCACCGCCGCAATGGCGCGAACGTTGACGGCGCGCGGTCGCGCATTCGTACCGGCGGTCAGCACGTCACCCGGATCGACTTGATACGCAGCGAAATCGACCGGTGCGCTCGTATAGGTTTCCAAGCGAATACTCGTGGGCTTCCACGGCACGTTTGAGTCCTGCGCGAACAGGGCAAAGTAGGCGTCGAGCGTATGCAGGTCGACGATCTGTCGCGCCGCGTAGGCCGGTTGCACGCCGGCCAACAGCAAGACAAGACCGCAAACCGCGGCGCGGAAACGGCGTACCATCGGGTGCTCGGCGTTCGACGAAGCGCGCGTCCGATGCCTGCGGAAGGTCGCTACGCCGCCCGAGCGTAAGGGGGCCTTCCATGAACGAAAGTGACTCCCAGAGCAAGCCGACGTCGACCCGCTGTCGCTATTGCGGCAACGATGAGAACGGCGTCGACCTCGCCACGTTGCGCGAACGGCAACACTACCAAGTCGTCGTTGCATGCGGATCGTGCGGACACGCGTTCGCAGCGATCTCCAGAAACTAAACCGCATACAACGTAAGGAACCCATGTACCGTATCACGCTACGAGCGCAAGCTTTCGTTCTTCTAACGCTATTTGCCGCAACGTCGGTTGCATTGGCTGCTTCGCCCTCTCCCAGTTCGCACGCAACTCTGCCGGCGCGACCCGTTAGTCCGTATCCGAAGGAAAAGCTGCACACCGAGTTCGTCGTCGAGGTCAACAAGAAGGGCCAGATCTATCGCGTTCGTTCGGGCAAATCGTGCCCCGATACGGTTTTCAATGCGCAGACCTACGGCAACGTCCTCCAGATGTGGATCCGTCACCCCGACGGGACCGCCGAGGTCGGCCTCTACCGCGTCACGTACGACTACGATCCGAACACGCACAAGATCAAACGCGGCGTTGCCTTGTTAAAGCCGGGCGGCGACTGGGGCGATAAGGAAGGCGCCGCCAACGAGATGATGGACATCGTGCGCAGCGAAGCGCGCGCGGCGCACGCGACGCCCACGCCGACGCTGCCGCCGCTCAAGCAAGTCCTAGGAACGCCGACTCCCAAACCGTAGACGGCAGGGTGCGTTTCGTCAGCGTCGTTCGCGGTGATCGAACGATCCCTGGGATCCTCGAAGACGGCGTGGTGCGCACCATTGCCTGTCCGTCGCTGCGCGATTACATCGCGCTGCCGGCAAAGCAGCGGGAGCGCCATCATAGCGACGAGCTGATCGATTCGTCGCACGCCCGCCTCGCCGCGCCGCTCCTTCCGCCGCGCAACGTGTTCTGCGTCGGGCGCAACTATCTCGAGCACGCCAAGGAAAGCTTCGCCGCTAGCGGTCGCGAGGTGCGGTTGCTCGACGTCCCAGTCTTTTTCACCAAAGCGACGAGCGCAATCGCTCCGCCCGACGCGGATCTGCTCTTGCCCGCTGCCGTTTCGCAAGAGTTCGACTTCGAGGCTGAGTTGGCCGTCGTGATCGGCACCACGTGCAAAGACGTAGGTGAGGCGGACGCGCTCGAGGTGATCTTCGGCTACATGTGCCTCAACGACGTGACCGCGCGCGACGTGCAACGCGCGCACGGGCAGTGGTTCAAAGGCAAGAGCCTCGACAATTCGTGTCCGATCGGACCGTGGATCGTATCGGCCGACGCGGTCGCCGATCCGGCTGCGCTTGGAATCGCATTTCGCCTCAACGGCGAGACGCTGCAGCAGAGTACGACCGCTAATATGATCTTCGGCATTCCGCGGTTGATTGCGGACTTGAGCAGGGGGATGACCCTGCTGCCCGGGGATGTTCTCTCCACCGGTACGCCGGAGGGCGTCGGGTTTGCGCGCACGCCGCCGCGATTCTTGCGCGACGGCGACCTGATGGAGGTCGACATCGAACGCATCGGCGTCTTGCGCAATCGCGTTCGCATCGTTTGATAGGAGAGATTTGCGCGGGCCGATAACCTCCGGCTCCATGCACGTCGCCGTACCGCGCGAGAGCGCGTCTGACGAACGCCGCGTCGCCCTCGTGCCCGAAACCGTCGCCAAGCTGACCAAAGCCGGCGTCGCGGTGAACGTTGAGCGCGGGGCCGGCGAACGGGCATCGTTTCCCGACAGCACCTACACCGCCGCCGGCGCGACGATCGCCACCGATACCGCCGCGCTTTTGCAGGATGCGGACGTGATCGCGTGCGTCGGCCGCCCCAGCGATGCGGTGCTGACGGCGATGCCTGCCGGCGCTTCGCTGATCGGATTTCTTGCGCCGCTCGGCGATCCGGCCTACGTCGAAACGTTGGCCAAAAGCGGGGTCACCGCGTTCGCAATGGAGATGATACCGCGTATCACTCGCGCGCAGTCGATGGACGCGCTGTCGTCCCAGAACAACATCGCCGGCTACGAAGCCGTGTTGATCGCCGCCTCACTTCTGCCCAAGTTTTTTCCGATGCTGATGACGGCCGCGGGAACGATCCCGCCGGCAAAGGTGCTCGTGCTCGGCGCCGGCGTTGCCGGATTGCAAGCGATCGGCACCGCGCGCCGCTTGGGCGCGGTCGTTACCGGCTACGACGTGCGCGCCGCGGCCAAAGAACAAGTGCAATCCCTGGGCGCCTCGTTCTTGGAGTTTGACGTCGGCGACGCGGAAGGGGCCGGCGGTTACGCGCGCGAGCTCACGCCCGAAGAAGCGGAAAAACAGCGCGCATTTATGGTCGAACAGATCGGTCGCAACGACGCGGTCATTACCACCGCGCTGGTGCCGGGGAAACGCGCACCGGTGTTGGTCACGCAGCAGGCGGTTACGGCGATGGCACCGGGATCGGTCATCGTCGACCTGGCCGCCGAAGCCGGCGGTAACTGCGAGCTGACGCAGCGCGGCGAAACGATCATCTCGCCCAACGGCGTCACCATCGTCGGCCGTTTGAATATTCCGTCGATGATGCCGAATCACGCCAGTCAACTCTATTCGCGCAACGTGTATGCGCTGCTATCGACGATGATCGTCGACGGCGCGTTCAAGCCGGATTTTGAAGACGAGATCGTCCGCGGCTCGTGCATCGCGCGCGACGGCAAAGCGCTCGTTGGAGTACCTGCATGACCGACGTCAACCTGTTTATGGGGCTGTTGACGGTGCTGTTGCTGGCTATCTTCGTCGGGTTCGAGGTGATCTCGAAGGTGCCGACGACGCTGCACACGCCGTTGATGTCGGCAACCAATGCGATTCACGGCATCGTGCTCATCGGGGCGATGGTTGCCATCGCCGCGCTCTTCGGTACCGTTCACGCGGCGTGGTTGACCGTGTTGGCCACCGCGGCGGTGACGCTTGGCGCGATCAACGTCTTCGGCGGTTTTGCCGTCACCGAACGCATGCTGCAGATGTTCCGGCGCAAGGACGCACCGAAGTGAACGTTTCCGTTCTGTGGGCCATCGCCGATCTCGTCGCGATCGCGCTCTTCATTATTGGATTGCACTATCTCAACACCCCGGCGACGGCGCGGAGCGGAAATCGCATGGCGATGATCGGCATGCTGATCGCCCTGGTTGCCGCCGCGTGGCAGACCGCGGGTGGCGCGTGGTGGGCGATCGTGCTCGGCATCGTGCTCGGCGGCGGCATCGGCATCATTGCAGCGCTCCGCGTCAAGATGACGGCGATGCCGCAAATGGTCGCACTCTACAACGGCGCCGGCGGCGGCGCGGCGGCACTCATTTCGACGGTCGAGTACTACGTGCGCCTGCACGGCGGGGTTCCGCTTTCGCCGGTGCTCACCGTCTCGCTCGCACTCTCGGCGATCATCGGTTCGGTCTCCTTTGCCGGCTCGCTGATCGCGTTTTCAAAACTGCAAGAACTCATGACCGGCCGGCCGATCACCTATCCCGGTCAGCAGGTCGTCAACGGCATCGTCGCGCTTGCGATCCTCGCGCTAGCGATTTGGTTCGTCGCCAGCTCGGGCTTAGCCGCGCCGTGGGCGTTCGCGGTGCTGTTGTGCGCGGCGCTCGTCCTCGGCGTGCTATTCGTGCTGCCGATCGGCGGCGCCGATATGCCGGTGGTGATCTCGCTGCTCAACTCTTTCACCGGTTTGGCGGTAGCGATCGCCGGTTTCCAGATCAACAGCACGCTGCTCATCATCTGCGGCGCGCTAGTCGGCGCCAGCGGAACGTGGCTCACCGTGTTGATGGGACGCGCGATGAATCGTCCGATCACCAACGTGCTGTTCGGCGCATTTGGCGCCAAGGGCGGCAGCGAACCCGCCGGCGGTTCGGGCGGCACACCGCAAAACGTACGCAGCGCGAGTGCCGATGACGTCGCGGTCATGCTCGCCTACGCCCGCAAGGTCATGGTCGTTCCCGGCTACGGCATGGCAGTCGCGCAAGCACAGCACAGCGTCAAAGCGCTGGCCGATCAGCTAGAAAAGCGCGGCGTCGACGTCAAGTATGCGATCCATCCGGTCGCCGGACGCATGCCCGGACACATGAACGTGCTGCTGGCCGAAGCCAACGTGCCGTACCCGTCGCTGCTCGATATGGAAGACGCCAATCCGGAGTTTCCAACTACCGACGTCGCGCTGGTGATCGGCGCCAACGACGTCACCAATCCGGCGGCGCGCAACGTGGCATCGTCCCCGATCTACGGCATGCCGATCCTCGACGTCGATAAAGCCGGCAACGTCGTGGTGCTGAAGCGCTCGATGCGCTCCGGTTTTGCCGGCATCGAGAACCCGCTCTACGAGCTGCCGAACACCTCGATGCTCTTCGGCGACGCTAAATCATCGGTCGACGAACTCGTCGCCGGCGTCAAAGCATTGTAGCGACTGCGCCGGCGGCACTTTGCCGTCGTAGCACGCGCTCAAGTACGGCTGGTGCGTCTCCGCGCCACTCGTCGCGCCACCTCCTGTGACGCTCCTGTTCGCGGCGCTCGCGCGCGGGAACGAAGTTCTGAATGAAGTGCACATCCTGTGCGACCGCGCGCTCGTCGCAGCGCGCGTCACCGCACCAGCCGTTCTCTCGCGCTTCGGTCGCTCCTCAGACGCCCTCAACGACAAAGCGCCGCAGCAATCTCTAGCGCATCCAAAGCGAGCAAAGCCGGCGACTGAGGTTCCGTAACAAGGGCTCCAACTTTTCGCGCTTTCACAGGATGTGAACTTCAAAACTTTGTTCCGCGCGAAAAGTGGCGCAGCAGGAGCGAGCCTGGATGGCGAGCGAGGAGCGGTCTTGCGAGGAACCTCAGTCGGTGGCTTTGCTTCCGCAATAGATCGCCAAGCCCGTGAGGTCTTTGCAGTTACGGTGAGCGTTCGTGGGCGTCGGATGAGAGATAGGCGAGTACGAGCAGTAGCAGGGGTAAGAAGATGTCGCCGAACCAGAGGGTGATGCCGGCGTTACCGGGCGCGTAGTTGTGCAGGCGGACGATCTCGTCGACGTGCTGCACCGCGGCGGCAAGTGAAAAGATCGCAAAGATCAACGTTGCGGCCAGGCGGAACTCGTAGCCGCGCCACCACGCCAAGAGCGCAACGACGCCGAGGCCGATCTCAAACCAGCCCAGCTCGTATTCGAACGGACTCGGTTTCCAGCCGATCGGCGGCGCGGCGAAGCCTTGGAAGTACGCGTGCATCACACCAAAGACGATGAACCCGATGCCGACCGACCAAAACAGCGTTTCACCCCAGAGCACGTACGCGGGCGAAATCACCCGATGGGCGATGCGTCCGTAGCGAATGCGCAGCAGCGTGCGCACGAGCGCGACGATGAAGAGCAGCAGCGGCAGGTTGGCGAGGAGAAATCTTAATGCAGTTTCCATGCGTATGCGTTCCACGTCGGTAAGAAAGCATTGGGGCCGAAACCGCGTACGCGCGTCCGGTACGCGTACAGATAGTAGGCATTGAACAGGTAGAGTATCGGGACTTGTTCCGCAACGATGCGGGCGATCTTTCCGTACAGGACCTTGCGCTCGGCCTGCACGGTCGCGCTCAGCGCCCGCTTCTGCAGCGCTTCGACCTGAGCGTTGCACCAGCCCGTGTAGTTGGAGGGCGCGTTGCAACCGAGGATCGAGGAATCGTCGGGATCGGCACCCATGGTGAACGGCACGTAGGCGACGTCGAAAGCACCGCTGGCGAGGACCCCGGTCCGCGGCAAGAAGAGTTGCGCGTTGCTGATCGTCTTGATTTCGACGTCAAAGCCGCGCGCCCGCAGCTCGGCCTGCGCAAACGTCGCCACCCGCACGCCGGTCGCCGTCTCGTTGAACTGAACGTAGACCATGCTCAGCGCCTTGCCGTCTTTACGTCGAACGCCCCCCGGCCCGCGAATCCAGCCGGCAGCATCCAACGTGCGGTCGGCACCAGCCGGATCGTACGCCGGCTGCTTTACCGTCGGGTCGAACGCCCAGGAAAACTGCGGCTGTAACATGTTGGTGACCGGATAGACGCCCAGCGTGATCGAGCGCGAGATCGTGTCGCGATCGATCGACATCGCGACTGCCCGGCGCACCTGCACGTCATCGTATGGCGCGTGGCGCGTGTTGATGACCAGTCCGGCAACGACCGAAGTGGCCACGTGGGCGATCGCGATATGCGGATCGTTCGCGACGCTGGAACGCTGGAGCGGGGCGATGAGGTTCCAATCGAGCGAGCCGGAGCGCAGCATCAAGAGATTCGTCTGCGGATCGGGAACGATGCCGACGTTCAGGCGCGCGATCGCCGGCCGGCCGCGCCAGTAGCGTGGATTAGCGACGTATTGCAGCGCGTCGCCGCGCCGCCACGAGACGAATGTGTACGGCCCGTCTCCGACCGTTGGGGCGGCGTTGAACGCCGCTTGCGCCAACGGCGCCTCACGCTGCAACACGTGCGCCGGAAGGACGAACTGCGGCGAAAACCCATAGGAGAAATACGTCATCACCGCCGGCGCCCAGGCTCGTTTTAAATGAAAGACGACGGTATGCGCATCGGGTGCGCCGGCGCGGTCGATGAGGTCGTAGCCTTCGGTCGAGCGCACCGGATTGCGGGGATCGAGGATCGCGTGCAGCGTAAAGAGCACGTCGCGACCGGTTACTGGAACGCCGTCACTCCAGTTCACGCCCGGACGCAGATGATAGACGATCGTGCGACCATCGGCCGAAATGCCGCCGTTCTCGCGAGTCGGAATCACCGCCAGCAGCGCCGCATGCGGCTTCCCCGATCCGTCCAGGTCGATGAACGGCTCGAACGCCAAACGCGCAACCTGCTGCTCCACCGATGCCGCGTCCTGGTGCAAGAAGAGCGGGTTGAGCGAATTGGGGTCGGCGGCGAGGTCGAAGCGGAGCGCATTGCCGCTCGCTTGCGTGCCCGCCTGCGTGCAAGCCGCTAGTCCGAGCAGCGCAACGACCACGAGAGACCGGAGCACAGCCTGCTGTTCTCGCCGGATGCTCGGCCCTCTTTCCAAGCGCAGCGAGCGGTCAGGACTAGCGTCCTCCGAATAAATACGCTATACTCTGGGCGCACCATCGAATATTCAACGGCTCCGTTGCCCAGGATACCGAATGATTGACCGCTACGAACCCGACGATCTCGACCTCCAACTGCTGGACGCTCTCCAGCGGAACGCTCGCGCGACCTTCGCCGAGCTGGGCGCCGTCGTCGGTTTGAAAGCGCCCGCGGTCCACGACCGGGTGAAGCGCCTGGAGAACCGCGGTTACCTGCGCGGCTATTCGGCGCAGCTCGACGGCAAGCGATTGGGCTTGAGCCTGACCGCGTTCGTGAGCTGTTACAGCACCCCCGATTGCGACTACGACGAGTTCATCGCCTCGCTGGCAGCGTTTCCGGAGATCGTTGAGGTGCACAGCGTGGCCGGCGAAGAGTCATTCATGTGCAAAGCGGTGACCCGCTCGACCGAGCATCTCGACGAGTTGCTTGGCCGTCTGAAATCCATGCCGGGAATGGCCCGCACCAAAACGACCATCGTGTTGTCGACGCCGTTCGAACGCGGGGGCATCGCCATAACGTGACGACGTTGCATTCGCGCGCGCTGCATCCGCTGGGTACGCACCGCGTTCTCGAGCCGGCCGGCGCGTTGCCGCAGGCCGCCTGGCGTTTGGACAACACGCCGATTGCGCACGAGAATGAGATCCTTTGTGACGTAGAAACGCTCAATATCGACTCGGCGTCGTTCCGGCAGATCTCCGAGGCGAATGACGCCGATCCGGACAAGATTGCCGCGCACATCGCGGCGAACGTGCGCGAACGCGGCAAACAGCATAATCCGGTGACCGGTTCGGGCGGAATGTTTATCGGCCGCGTGCGCGAGATCGGCAGCTCGCTGCGCGCACGCGTCGACATCCGTCCCGGCGATCGGATCGCATCGCTCGTTTCGCTTACCCTCACCCCGTTGCACATCGAGCGCGTCGAACGCGTCTGCGTCGAAACCGGCCGCGTCTGGATCACCGGAACTGCGGTGCTCTTCGAGAGCGGGCTGTGGTCGACGCTACCCGAGGATATCGACGAAAGCGTTGCGCTGGCCGTGCTCGACGTCGCCGGCGCCCCGGCGCAGGTTGCGCGCTTGGTGCAGCCGGGTCAGACCGTCGCGATCATCGGCGCGGACGGCAAGAGTGGCATGCTCTCGTGTGCGCAGGCCAAACGCCGTGCCGGCACCCGCGGACGCGTGATCGGCGTTGCGCCCAGCGCGAGCGAATCGGCCCAACTCTTACGGCGCGACGGCCTGGTCGACGAGCTTGTCGTCGCCGATGCACGCGATGCGCTGGCGATCGCCGACAGCGTGCGCGCGCACGCCCCGCAGGGTGCCGACGTCGTCGTGAACTGCGTCAACGTCCCCGGCACCGAGCTTGGTTCGATCCTTTGCGCCAAGGACGGCGGCATCGTTTATTTCTTCTCGATGTCGACCTCGTTCACGGCGGCGGCGCTTGGAGCCGAGGGCGTTGGGAAAGATATCACGATGATCGTCGGCAACGGCTACTGCAGGGGCCACGCGCAGACGGCGCTGCAAACCCTGCGCGATCACCACGGAATTCGCACGTACTTCGAAAAGCGCTACGCGCGCGCTCAAAAGGAAGAGGCATAACTCCCATGACCCAGATCGTTCACAAGAAACCGCCGGTATCGCCGGAGCAGTTCGAGTACAAGAATTTCAAGCAGGGCGAGTTTTGGCGCCACGTGCCGGCCTATCGCGACGTCGATGAAGCCACGTTCCTCGACCACCTATGGCAGCAAAAGAACTCGGTCAAGACGCCGGAGGAACTGCTCGAGACGATCAAAGATCTGTGCTCGCCCGAGTTTTTCACCGACGTCGAAGAGGGATTCAAGCGCGCGCCGATGGCCGTCCGCGTCTCGCCCTACGCCATCGCTCTGATCGACTGGGAAGACCCGGTCAACGACCCCATTCGCCGGCAGTTCGTCCCCCTGGCATCGGCATTGCTGCCCGATCATCCGCGCCTCACCCTGGACTCGTTACACGAACAGGACGACTCGCCGGTGCCGGGACTGGTGCATCGCTACGTCGACAAAGCGCTCTTCTTGCCGCTCAACGTGTGCCCGGTCTATTGCCGTTTCTGCACGCGCTCCTACGCCATCGGCCCGGACACGGAGAACGTCGACAAAGTGTCGCTCGCCAAGACGCCGGCACAATGGCAGGACGCGTTCAAGTACATCTCCGAGCGCCCCGAGCTCGAGGATATCGTCATCTCGGGCGGCGATACGTATCAGCTTCCGCCGAAGAACGTGGAGCTGATCGGTAACGCCTTACTCGACATTCCGCACGTTCGGCGCATGCGCTTTGCCACCAAAGGCCCGGCGATCATGCCGATGAAGATCCTGACCCACACCGAATGGCTCGATGCCCTCACCGCGATCTCCGACCGCGGGCGCAAGATGGGCAAAGACGTGGTCCTGCACACGCACTTCAACGCGCCCGAAGAGATCACGTGGATCACCGAGCGCGCCATGCGCGTGCTGTTCGAGCGCGGCATCTTCACCCGCAATCAGTCGGTGCTGATCCGCGGCGTGAACGACGATCCGGTCCGCATGCAGTTGCTGGTCAGGCGTTTGGGCTATCTCAACGTTCACGCCTACTACGTCTACATGCACGACATGGTCAAAGGCGTCGAAGAGCTGCGCACCACCATTCAGGATGCAGTCGATATCGAGAAGTTCGTTCGCGGCAGCACCGCCGGCTTCAACACGCCGACCTTCGTCTGCGACGCGCCGGGCGGCGGCGGCAAACGCGACGTTCACTCCTACGAATACTACGATCGCGAGAATGGCATCGCGGTGTACGCGGCACCCAGCGTGAAGCCCGGAAAGGCGTTTCTCTACTTCGACCCGATCGATCGGCTGGCGCCCGACGCACAGGCACGCTGGGCGGTGCGCGAGATCCAAGATCACATGATTCACGAGGCGCTGCACAAGGCCGGCGCGGGAGATCAAGCGCTCGTCCTAGCCTAAGCATCTCCTTGCAAGGGGACGTCCGTTGAAACTGCTCCGCTTCGACACCACGATCGCCGTTTGGGCGTTGCGCGAAAAAGCGTACTTGGTCGGCTAGGGAAAAGCCGGCGGACATCCCTAAGAAGCAGGCATGAGAACCTTCCGTCTTCGGCCGGCAGCGCAGTTTGCGCTTCTCATTTTCGCCGTGGTAGTAGTAGCGACGCAAGCGCATCGCGCGTTTGCCAACGACGCGGCGGCCATGCGCGGCACAACCGTAGCCGACGTCGACAACACCCCGTCACCGAGCCCCTCTCCATCGGCTACGGCCACACCCAATCCTTGGCGCGAGATCAAGGTCGGGACGCAATCGCTCGATCAGCCGCCGGTTACCGGAGGAATACAGGTCCTGTCCGCTTTTGCAGCGGTGCGCAAAGACGGAAGAGGTGCGATCGCCTGCCTCTCGTTTAAGAACACGGCACCGGTGGCCGCGACGCACCTGCTCGTCGACTTTCCGTTCTTCGATCAGTCCGGCGCGAACGTCGGCACGTTGCACTTGAACCGGGTCGGAACGTTTTCATCCGGCATCGAGATCATGAGCTATCAAGACTTTAGTGCATGGAGCGGTGGCGGTGGCCCACGCGGCTACACCGACAACTGCACGCGGCTCGATCTGGCCGTCGCCGCAATGCCGATATTGGCGGCGCGATTTGCCTCCTACCGCGTAACGCGGATAGATTTCGCCGACGGTACGACCTGGCCGAGACAGCCGCAAGCGGCTTCTACTCCGTAGCGCGCGGCCGCAATGGCGCGCATCGGTATTTTTTGCGGAGCCTCGCCGGGCAAGGACGATGTCTACGTCGAGCTTGCGCGGCACGTCGCCCGTTCGCTCGTGCAGGCGGGTCACGGCATCGTTTACGGTGGCGGACGCGTCGGCTTGATGGGCGCGCTGGCCGACGCTGCCCTGGCAGCGGACGGCGAGGTCATCGGCGTCATTCCCCGCGCCCTCGCAGGCGTGGAGATCGCCCATGCCGGCGTTACGAAAATGCACGTGGTCGAGTCGATGCACGCGCGCAAGGCACTGATGGCCGAGCTGAGCGACGCATTCATAACGTTACCCGGCGGCTTTGGGACGATGGATGAGCTGAGCGAGATGCTTACCTGGAAGCAGCTGCACATCCACGACAAGCCGCTCGGCCTGTTGAACCATTGCGGCTACTACGACACGCTGCTGCAGCTTTTCGACGAGATGGTCGAACGCGGCTTCGTATCGCCGGCAAATCGCGCGCTGCTGGTTGCACGGCCAACGATCGAGGAACTGTTACCGCTTATTGCTTGATCGCGTCGAGACCGTCGCGGTCACGAACGCGGTAGACGAGTGCGCACACGCCCCAGCTAACCAGCAGTATCGCAACGATGGTCAAACCGACCGTTCCAAAGTTGTCGTTGAGCCCGTCGACGTAGCCCCACATGGTTCCCGCGCCGGCCGACCGCGGCCCCGCGACGCTCGCGAGTTCGATGCCTCCGACCACCAGCGCCGTGAGAGCGGACAGCAGCGTGATATGCATGTTGTAATATAGCTTGCGCATCGGCTTGACGAACGCCCATCCGTACGCTCCCAACATCAAGATGCCATCGGTCGTATCGACCAGGGACATGGCGGCGGTGAACAGGGTGGGGAAGATAAAGATCGCCCAGAGCGGCATGCCTTTGGCAGCCTCGATCGCGGCGATTCCCAACAGACCCACTTCGGTGGCGGTGTCGAATCCAAGCCCGAAGAGTACGCCGATCGGATACATCTTCCAGCTGGCATCGACGGCGGCCAGCATTGGGCGGAACAACCTGCTTAGCAGGCCCCGGTCGGACAGCGAATTCTCGAGCGCCTCGTCGCTGACGATTTCACCGCGCTTGGCCGCCGCGAGACTCTTTAGAATATCCCACAGCACGATCACGTTTACGACCCCGATTGCAAACAGGAACGCCGCCGACAGCGCCGGACCGGCGACTCCGCCGACACTCTGCAGGTTCGGGATCGCATGCTTGACGCCGGCGGCGGCTACGGCAATCGCTAGCGAGAGCGCAAACACGATGGTGGAGTGACCCAGGGAAAAGAAGAAGCCCACTGCAACCGGGCGTTTCTTTTCTTGCATCAGCCGGCGCGTTACGTTGTCGATGGCGCAAATGTGGTCGGCGTCAACCGCGTGGCGCAATCCAAACGTGTACGCCAAAAGCGCCGTTCCCATCAGGAGCGGGCGGGTTGCAAAGACTGCGCAGGCGCCGATCCACGCGAGCGCGTTCAGGCCGACGAGAAACGCGCAGATACCAACTACCTTTGCACGCGTGTCGGCGCTGCTGTCATCGAAAATGCGCGACAGAGCGTGCAGGCCCAACGAATTCCTCATGCTAGACCGCTATTCGGTGAGGGCGGCGGTCACCAGGCGTTCTTGTTCGACGGCGTGCTGGCCGGAATAGCCTTCGCTGGTGCTCGCGCGGTAGCCGCGCCCGACGTAGCCGATGTCGAAGTCAACCTTCTTACTTTCGAGCAGGCGCCGCCGTACGAACGCGCGCGCGCCCATGTTCTTGGGCTCTTCTTGCACCCAGACCAACTTCTTCACGTTGGGATAGGCGGCGATAGCGGCGTTGATCTCCTGCGCGGGGAACGGCGCCAGCAGCTCGAGACGTACGATCGCCGTCTTCTTCAACTTCGAGTAGAGCTCGTGCTGGGTTAGGTCGTGATAAACCTTACCAGTGCACAGGATCAACCGGTCGATGCTCGCTCGGTCGAGGACGCGCGGATCGTCGATGACCGCTTTGAATCCGCCGTTTGCCATCTCGTCGAGCGTGCCGGCGGCCGCATCGGCGCGCAGCAGCGACTTCGGCGTCATGACGACCAGCGGCACCGCCATCGGCGAGCGCGCTTGTAAGCGAAGCAGGTGATAGTAGTTGCCGGCCATCGACGGATACGCAACCCGCAAGTTTCCTTCGGCCACCAATTGCAAGAACCGCTCCAGCCGCGCGCTTGAGTGCTCCGGTCCGCCGCCTTCGTAGCCATGCGGCAGCAGCAGCGTCAAGCGCGACGTTTGGCCCCACTTGGCCTGGCCGGCGACCACGAATTGATCGACGACGATTTGCGCGCCGTTGAAAAAGTCGCCGTACTGCGCTTCCCAGAGCACGAGCGATTCGGGGACTTGGCTCGAGTAGCCATACTCGAAACCCATGCACGCGTACTCGGAAAGTGGGCTATTACGAATCTCGAACGAGGCCTGCGCGCCGGTCAGATGCTGCAGCGGAATCCACTGCTGCTCGGTCGCCGTATCGTGCAAGACGGCGTGACGATGACTGTACGTGCCGCGCTCGGTGTCTTGTCCGGTGATGCGCACCGGCGTGCCGTTGGTCAGCAACGATGCGAAGGCGAGCGCTTCGGCGGTGCCCCAGTCGACAATTCCCTCCTGCGCGACCGTCGCCTTGCGGCGGTCGAACTGCGCAGCCAGCTTCTTGTTGATGGAGAAGCCGTCGGGAACGGCGCTCAGCTCGTCGGTCCAAGCAATGAGTTGCGCGCGGTCCACCGGCGCGAGCGCCGTGCCGTCGAAGGTGTTGCTGCCCGACAATTTCAGTCCGGCAACCGGCGACGACGCGCCCTTCACCCGCTTGCGCGCTTCCTGCAACCGCTGCGTGACCGCATCGGCCATCTCTTTCGATTGCTCGGCGGTCAACACGCCTTGGGCGATCAGCTTGTTGGAGAACAACTCGCGTACCGTCGGATGAGCTTTGATCTTTTCGGCCATACCCGGCTGCGTGTAGGCGGGCTCATCCTGCTCGTTGTGACCGAACCGGCGATAACCGATGAGATCGATCACCACGTCGCGATGGAAGGTGCGGCGGAAGTCGAC
>JBPYDW010000324.1:0-7585 GCA_051986335.1 Vulcanimicrobiaceae bacterium
GGCGCTCGACTCCAATCCTTCGACCAGCGCGCGCGCGGTGTCGATGCTCGTCAAACAGGCAATGCCGGCTTCGACCGCGGCGCGGCGAACGCGGTAGTGTTCGGTCATCTCGCGCGGGACGTTGGCATCGTTGATCACGAGGTCCACCTTGCGACCGGCGATCAGCTCGAGAACGTTTGGCGATCCTTCGCCCGCCTTTTGCACGACGGTGCTGGGAACCCCGGCGGCCTGGAGCAGTGCATGCGTGCCCGGCGTCGCGACCACGGCGTGTCCGAGTGCCTGGTAACGCCGCAGGATCGCGATGGCTTCGTGCGCGCTGGCGTCCGAGATCGAAACCAAGATGCGCCCGCCGCTCTCCGGCAGGCGTACGCCTGCAGCCAAAAATCCCTTGCGCAGCGCGCCGGCAAAAGTAACGTCGATACCCAGGACTTCGCCGGTGGACTTCATCTCCGGCCCGAGGATCGTCTCTACGCCGCGCATCTTCGAAAATGAGAAGACCGGAATTTTTACCACCGTGTAGGGCGCACGGGGATGCAATCCGGTACCGTAACTCATCTCGGCAAGCCGCTCGCCCAGCGCGATGCGCGTCGCCGCCGCAACGATGTTGATCCCGGTCGCCTTTTGGATGATCGGAACGGTGCGCGATGCCCGCGGGTTGGCCTCGATGATGTACAACGCGCCGTCGTGAATGACGAACTGAATGTTGATCAGTCCACGGATGCCCAGCTCGCGCGCGATGGCGGTTGTAGCTTCGACGATGCGGTGCTCCATTGCATCGTCCAGCGACTGCGCCGGATAGACACTGATCGAGTCGCCGGAGTGTATCCCGGCGCGCTCGATATGCTCGAAGATGCCCGGAATCAGAATATCGACGCCGTCGAAAACGGCGTCGACCTCAACTTCGAGGCCGGCCAGATACTTATCGACCAACAGCGGCGCTTGCGGAAGTATCGGCGGCGCCGACTCGGCATAGGATGCGAGTTGACCTTCGTTATAGACGATTTCCATCGCCCGGCCGCCGAGCACGAACGATGGACGCACCAGCACCGGGAATCCCAGTTCGCGGGCGATCTGACGAGCTTCGCGGAAACTGCGAGCCGCGCGTCCTTCGGGCCGGGCGACGCCCAGCCGCGCAAGTGCGGCGTCGAACTGCGCGCGGTCTTCAGCCATGTCGAGCGTGGCGCGGTTGCTGCCGACGATCGGTACGCCGCGCCGGCTCAGCTCGGCGGCTAAGTTGATGGCGGTCTGACCGCCGAACGCCAGCATCACTCCGCGAGCGCCGGTCGCGCGCCACGCTGCCTCGACTTCGTCCGCACCCGGCGGCTCGAAGACGAGCGTATCGGAGATATCGAAGTCGGTCGAGACCGTCTCCGGATTGTTGTTGACGACCACCGGGGCGTAGCCCGCGCTGCGCAGCGCCCAGGCTGCGTGCACGCAGGAATAATCGAACTCGATCCCCTGGCCGATGCGAATCGGTCCGCTGCCGACCACGACGACCGCTTCGCGCGTGGTTGGTCGCATCTCGTCCTGCTCGCCACGGGAGAGATAGTAGTACGGCGAGCGGGCCGGAAATTCGGCAGCCGCGGTATCGACCATGCGAAACGCGGGACGAACGCCGTCGCTGCCGATCGCGCGTTCGCGCAGTTGCTCGATCGCGTCAAGCGAGTATCCTGCCCGCAATGCCTCGCTAACGTCGGCGGCGATCGGTTGCACGCGCAAGCGTTCTTCGAGCTCGACGAGTTCGAGGATCTCGTGCAACCAGAAGCGATCGATTCCGGACGCGGCGGCAATGGCCTCGACCGTGTGCGAGCGATCGTTGCTGCGGCGTAGCTTTTCGGCGATTGCCGCCAGCCGGTCGTGGGTGGGCCGGGCAATCACGGCGTCCAACTCCGCGTCGCTCCAGCCTTGATAGACGCCGCCGGTGAGCGTTTCGCATTTGAGATCCAGGCCTCGCACGGCCTTGAGCAGCGCCGCTCCAAAGGTTCGACCGATGCCCATCGCCTCGCCGGTGGACTTCATCTGCGTGCCCAGCGTCTTATCGGCCAGCGGAAACTTGTCGAACGGCCAGCGCGGAATCTTGACGACCAGATAGTCGAGGGTCGGCTCGTAGGCAGCCTTGGTTACACCGGTCACCGGATTCGGTATCTCGTCGAGCGTCTGACCCAACGCGATGCGCGTGGCAATCTTGGCGATCGGATATCCGGTGGCTTTGGATGCCAGCGCCGACGAACGCGAGACGCGCGGGTTCACTTCGATGATCGCGTACTCCGTTCGCTCGGGATGCAGCGCGAACTGAATGTTGCAGCCGCCTTGCACGTTGAGCGCTCGAATTACGTTGAGCGACGCACTGCGCAGCAGCTGATATTCGACGTCGGAAAGCGTTTGCGAAGGAGCCACCACGATGGAGTCGCCGGTGTGAACGCCGACCGGGTCGATGTTCTCCATGTTGCAGACGATGATGCAGTTATCGGCGGCGTCGCGCAGCACTTCGTACTCGACTTCCTTCCAGCCGAGCAACGACGTCTCAACGAGCACCTGCCGAATGAGGCTGGCGTTCAAACCGGCATCGACGGTTTCGCGAAGCTGCTGTTCATCGTAGGCGATACCACCGCCGGTTCCTCCCAGCGTATAGGCGGGACGTACGACCAGCGGATAACCTTGCTCGCGGGCAAAGGCGATCGCTTCATCCACGTGCTTGACGATGCTGCTGCTCGGAACGGGCTCGCCGATCTCCAGCATCTTGGCCTTGAACAGTTCGCGGTCTTCGGCGAGGCGGATCGTTTCGACCGGCGTGCCGAGCAGCTCGACGCCGTATTGCGTCAAAATGCCGCTCTCGTCGAGTTCGACTGCGAGGTTGAGGCCGGTCTGGCCACCGAGTGTCGGGAGCAGTGCGTCGGGTCGCTCGCGTTCGATGATTTGCCCGACCGACGCGACCGTGAGCGGTTCGAGGTAGACCGCGTCGGCGATCTCCGGATCGGTCATGATCGTCGCCGGATTCGAATTAACGAGGACGATGCGGTGGCCTTCTTCGCGCAGCGCGCGGCACGCTTGAACGCCGGCGTAATCAAACTCAGCGGCCTGGCCGATGACGATCGGCCCCGACCCGATGACCATGATGGAGCGCCCTGGCATGCTAAAGCCAAGGGGTTAGTCCCTCGCGAGCGCTAGTCCTGGACGACTTTTGCCGGACGCGGTGCGAGTTACGGCTGCAGCCGCACGATGCGCCAGCCGCTACCGGAGCGTTCGTAGGCGAGTCGATCGTGCAAGCGGTTGGGTCGCCCTTGCCAAAACTCGAAGCGCGCCGGCGTTATCAAGTAGCCGCCCCACGAGTGCGGACGCGGTATCGGCACTCCTTCGAAGCGCGCTTCAAAGTGAGCGCGGCGCTCTTCGAGCGTCGCACGATCTTCGATCGGTTCGCTTTGCTCCGACGCCCACGCCGACAACTGGTGCCCGCGCGGGCGCGATGCGAAGTAGTCGTCCGACTCCGCCTCGTCCAGCGGCGCAGCCGTCCCTTCGACCCGGACCTGGCGTTCGAGTTGCGGCCAATAAAAAACGGCGGCAACGCCGGGGTTCGCGGAGATCTCGCTCCCTTTGCGGCTGAAGTACGAGGTATAGAATCGCAAGCCGCGCTCGTCCAATCCGCGCAAGAGCACGATGCGGGCCGAGGGCTGACCGCCGCTCCCGACGGTTGCTACGCACATCGCGTTCGGCTCGGGGACGCCGGCTGCCGTGGCACCTTCGATCCAGGTCCGCAGTTCGGCGACAGGGTCGCCGCTCACGGTAACCGGCCCAAGGCGAAAGCACAAACACCAGCCGCCAACACCAGGAGCGAACCGCCGGCGGCGAAACCGAAGGCTGCGTCGACCGTCTTGCGCTCGAAGCCCGTCACGTGCCCGAGGCGCGCCAGCGCTTCGCGCAATGCGGTCGCCGAATCGACCCGCGCGTACGCGCCACCGGATGCTTGCGCGTACGAGCGCAGCGCATCTTCATCGATGGTGGCTTCTTCAGAGGTACCGGGAATGATTACTCCGCTGTTGGTGCCGATGCCGATCGTGTAGACCGGGATGTGAGCCGCGCCCAAGCTCTGCGCTTGCGAGAGCGGGTCGACGCCGCGATTGTTCACGCCGTCGGTGACGAGGACGACGACGCGATGGCCGGTCGCCGGCAAGTTCGCGCGCGCGAGCGCCAGCGCATCGCCGATCGCCGTCGCGCCGTTGGGCGCGGGCAAGTTCGCTACAGCTCCTGCCAGCGTTGCGCGATCGGTCGTCAGCGGTTGCACGATCGATGCGTCGGTCGAAAATGCGATCAAGCCAATTCGCGTTCCGCGCGGCGAGGCGGCGATGAACGCACGCGCCGCGGCAGCGGCGGCTTGCGAACGCGACGGAAGCACGTCGGTCGATGCCATCGATCCCGACGTATCGACGCAGATGAAGACGGCACCGTTGACCGGCACGGGAAGTGCCAGGAGCGGCCCGCCCCAGGCGATGCTAAGCGCCACCAATCCGCCGAGGAAGAGCCCGATGAGCGTTCGCTCGATCCACGGATTCGGTCGCAGTACCGAGAGCAGAAAATCCAGGTTCGAGTAGGTGATCTCGCCGGCTCTCTTGCGTCGAGCGGCCACTACCAGCAAACCGGCTAGCACTATCGCAACCGCCAGCGCGGCGACGAAATGGAGCGGATGGGCGAGCATCACGCCCTGATGCCTTCCAGCAAGCTCGTGAAGCCGAAAGCCGCATACAGCGAGGCGGCACCATCGCCTTCGAAGAGACTGCCGACGCGCCAACCGGCGAGCGAGAAGCGAGCCTCCGCCGCCGCCGCCCGCTCGCGGGCGGCGCGTTCCAAGGTAGCGGCTTGTGCCGCACCGATGTAAACACGCTTCGCCGCGCCGGTCTCGGCGTCGCGCAACCGGACGAGCCCGCGCAACGGGAAGTCATCGTGCCACGGATCGCGCGCCAGCAGCACGGTGCAGTCGCAACGCCAGGCCAGCGCTGCCAGCAGATCGTCGTCGGCATTCGAGAAATCGAAGGCGTCGGTAACCAGCAGCAGAGCGGCACCGCGCGGCAGCGCCGCTCGCGCCACCCGCAGTGCTGCTAGCGTATCGATCGCACTCGCGCGCGCCGCACTTCCGCCGCGTGCCATCGCAGCGAACACGTTGCTCTTCCCTTGCACGATGGTGTCGTCGCGAATATCCAGGCAGCGATCGCCCGAGAGCGCGCATTCGAACCATGCAGCCGCTGCTTCCCGTGCAGCGTCGCGTAATTCGCGCCGCCGGCCGACGCGCATCGACGCCGAGTCGTCGATGACCATCGCCAAGGTGAGGGCAACGTCTTCGAGCACGACGCGCGTTTGCAAGTCGCCGGATCGCGCGGTGGCCGCCCAGTCGATGCGGCGCGGATCGTCACCGGGAAGGTACTCCCGCAACTCCACAAACTCGTAGCCGTCACCGCGATACTGCGTCGGCGAGCCCGCACCGATGCGGCGCGGACGTCGCCGTCCGGCGAGCAGCGCGGTGCGCAGTGCGCGCGCGTTCATGGCGTGGGCACGCGGGTGATGATTGCGCGCAAGACCTCCTCCGGATCGACGCCATCGGTATACACGCGGTAGTTGAACGCGATGCGATGGCGCAGTGCTTGCGGAGCGATCGCGCGCACGTCGTCGGGCTGCACGAAGTCGCGCCCTTGCAACAGCGCTCGCGCCCGCGACAGGTTGGCCAGCGCCAGCGTTGCACGCGGGCTCGCGCCGCGTTCCAGGTGCGGCTGTTGGCCGGGTGCACTGCGGGTGGCCAGCACCAAGTCGACGATGTATCCCTTGATCTTCTCTTCCAAGTGGATCGCGTGCGCTTGCGCGCGCCAGGCTCGTACATCGTCCAGGCTGGCAACGCTGCGCTCGGGGGCCGTGTCGTGCACTGCAAAGCGCTCGAGGATTTCCAACTCCTCGCTGCGCGACGGGTAATCGAGCGACGTCTTCATCAGGAAGCGATCCATCTGAGCCAGCGGCAACGCGTAGGTCCCATCGCTGTCGAGCGGGTTCATGGTGGCCATTACCACGAACGGGTCGGGCAGCGGATGCGATTGCGGCCCGATGGTGACTTGCCGCTCCTGCATAGCCTCGAGCAACGACGACTGCACCTTCGCCGGCGCGCGGTTGATCTCGTCGGCCAACACGACGTTGGCGAAGATCGGACCGAGAGCGGTGGTGAACTCACCTTCGCGCTGATCGAAGATCCGCGTTCCGACCACGTCGCTGGGGAGGAGGTCGGGGGTAAATTGGATCCGCTTGAAACTTCCCTGTAACGCGGCGGCCAGCGCGCGGCAGGCCAAGGTCTTCGCCAAACCCGGAGGACCTTCGAGCAAGATGTGACCGTTGGCAATCAACGCCAGCACGAGGCCTTCGACGGCTTGGCGTTGTCCGACGATCGTGCGCGACAGTGCGTCGATGAGCGTTTGCGGGCGCGTTGCGATCATCCGTAGTACCGTTCCAGGGCGATGATGGCGGCGGCGATTGCCGTCGGGAGATCGCCGTCGTGGGTAAAGGCTGCACGCTCCAGCGCCTGCAGAGCGAAGCGTACCGGTGGCGCCTGTGCGCCGGGACGGCGCAGGACGTCACTCAAGGTTTCGTACGGTGTGGCACCAACCGCCGAACGGATCGTTGCGCGCGCCTCGATCGCGGCTTCACGCGTGGGATGCGCGCGAAGCAGCTGCAACGCGCGATCGCGACCGTCCAGCGCCGGGAGTACCGCCGGCGGCGATTGGTACGTTGCAGCCAGAGCGGGTGCGGCTCGCGCGCGGCTGACCATGACCCCAATTAGACCGAGCAACACGCTGAGCCCGAGCAGCGAAACCCCGGCCAGCGCGAGCAATAGCAGCCCGTAGCGAGCGACTCCCGTGTGGACGTGCGGCGCAGCCAGTGGCTCGCCTTGCACGTCGATGACGAGCGGATTTGTGAGAAATTGCTTTTTCTGGTTGTCGCGCGTATCGATCGCGTCGATATACGCCGGCGTTATCGTAATCGCACCACTCTGGCGAGCTAGCAGCGTGATGGTCTCCTGGTATGCGGTGCCTCCGCGCACGGGCGCCAAACGCTTTTCGTCGCCGAGTATCTCGAGCGGACCGAAAGAAGGCAACACGACTTCGTCGAGATTTCCGACCGTTTGCGCGACCCGCAAGCTGATGATGGCATGAAAGACTTGTTGCGGGCGCGGCCGCGACTCGTCGGTGCTGAGCACAAACGAGGTCACTCGCAGGTGACGAAGGCCTTGCGCGTTCGCAGACGGGGGAAAAACGGAGGCGAGGAGCGCGAAGACGCTAGCCCACGCACGCCAGTGGACCAAGCCATTCCTTGAAGAGCTTGCGCGCGTCGCCCGGTCCAGGTGACGCTTCTGGGTGAAACTGAACGGCAGCGATTGGCAGAGTGCGATGGCTGAAGCCTTCATTCGTATTATCGTTGAGATTGGTCATCGTCGGCAGCAATTCGGCCGGCAGCGTGCTGCCGTCGACCGCATAGCCATGATTGTGGGCGGTGATCAGGACTTCTCCATTAACGTGATTTTTCACCGGTTGATTCCCTCCGCGGTGCCCGTACGGCA
>JBPYDW010000325.1:0-3996 GCA_051986335.1 Vulcanimicrobiaceae bacterium
CGCAAGCCGACGACGTGCAGAAGTACCACTTGTATCAGGCGCAAAACTCGATCTTCTTCATTCCGCAGCTGACGTTCATGCCGCAAGCCGGATTGTACGTTGCGCCGCGCCCGCCGCAGGCAGGACAAGAAAGCTTCCGTCTCTACAAGCTGCCGACGACGCCGCCCAGCAAACCGTTCGCCGTCTTCGCCGGCCCCCAGTGCACCGCGGATCTGAAGAGCACTGCCACGCAGTTGCTTGGCCAGTTGCAGACACATTTCGCTAACGGGACAGCGCCGACGCCGGGTTGGCAGATCACCCCGCACGCGGTGAAGGCAGGCACCTACTACGAGCTCAATCCGACCGACCTGAGCACGCTGCCGGCGCTGCTCTACTGCGGAAGGATCGCGGCTGCAACGAAGGACGACCTCACCAAACTGGGCTGGGACGGCCAGCGACCGACGGCCGTAAACTACGCACCGGCGCTTGGACTCTATCTCCTACGCGGCAACGGGCCGCCACCCGGAGGGCCGAGCGGTGAAGGCGGACAGCGCCAGGGCGACCAAGGCGAAGGCGGTCCGGGCGTGATGGTCAACGCTCCTGCTCCGTCGCCCTCGCCGTCGTCCTCGCCGGCACCGTCTTCCACCGCGGCACCGGCGCCCGCGCCGCAGAAGTCGCAGCCTTAAGCTTTTTTGGTTGCGCGGGAGCGCTCGACCATCTCTCTCATGCGTGGGTGATGACCGGGAATGGTCGTCACCCACGTTTCGAATTCCGGGACCGGCTCGCAGACGCGAAAGAGAAAATACCAAGCGTTCATCTCGCCCATAAACGTAAAGCGTTTCTTCAAGTCTTTGGCGAGCGCCGCGTAGTTCGGAAAGGATCGCAGGTAGTTGCGAAAGCCGCCGAATTGCCGATCCGCATCGAGTATCGCGCGCGCATTCTTCACGGTAGCGACCACTTTTCGCGAGCTGCGCAAGACGCCGGGCGTTTCCAAAACCCGGGAAATATCAACGCTATCGAATGCCGCAACGCGCTCGCAATCGAAGTCGCAAAAGGCGCGCTTATAGGCGCCCCAGCGGAGCGCAATTTGCCGCCAACTTAGCCCCGTTTGAAAGACCGCCCGCGTCATTACCGCCAGATAATCGGCCAGGCCCGCGGGATCGATCAGCTCCGGGATTGTGTCTACCGCATCGGAGGGAGCTCCTGGCGAATCTGCCACGGTTGTCCGATTCGACGGCGGGTCCGGGGCATCCCGAAGGCTATCGGCAGCAGGGACATTTGTCGCACGCGGAGCAAGACCGGGCACACCAAGAGGTGCGGGGACAAGGCAGCTACGACGGATGACCAAGGAAGAACTCTACGCAGAATATGCGGCGTACCATCGGGATCGCCGCAACCGCACGTGTCATGCCATTGGTATCCCCCTCATCGTGTTAGGAATCTTGGGCTTACTCGCCCAAATTCGCATTGGCCCGGTAGACCTCGCGATTCCGGTCGCGGTCGCCACCCTCGTCTACTACGCCGCGGTGTCCGTACGCGGCGCTTTGGTTTCGGCAGTCGTATTCGCGATCTTATATTTGATCGCGTTATTCTTGCCGTGGCCTATCGCTCTGGCGGCCTTCGTCCTCGGATGGGGCTTCCAACTTGTTGGTCATCGCTACGAGGGCAACAAACCGAAATTCCTCGAGAATCTGACCTATCTCTTGATCGGCCCGCTTTACTTCTTCGAGGAGCTTTTCGCCAGCGTTGCTCACCGTGAGCAGTCCATTTAGGTTGCAATCACCCTCATTGCGTGGTAGGATGCACGAGTGTTTTCGGGTTCCTGTCGCTTGCTTAACTGGGCACAGGATGTCGGTCCGCACGGTCGGTTTTCCAACGTACCAGGCGAGTTCGAACCCCAGTCATAACCAACCACGTAGAAAAGAATAATAGGAGACTCGTTCGTGTACGTTGATGAAATGCTGAACTGTGTGGACTGCGGAAGGCAGTTCGCGTTCACCGCAGGTGAACAGCGGTTCTACGAATCCAAAGGATTCCAAAACAAACCCAATCGTTGTCCGGATTGCCGCACCGCTCGCAAGGCGATGCGCTCGTCCGGCGGCGGCCCGGGTGCGGGTGGCGGTCAAGGAGGAGGACGCCCGCGCGAAATGTTTACCGCGACCTGCAGCAACTGCGGTGGAGTGGCGGAAGTTCCGTTCAATCCGCGCGGCGACAAACCGGTGTTCTGCCGCGACTGCTTCCAGTCGCGACCGTCATACCGCTAAGCGCGACGCATTTGTAACAGATGGGCCCGGCAACTTTGCCGGGCCTTCTTTTTTTTGCTGCAGGGAATTGCTCCGGCGAGGCTGGAACAGCGCCGACCATGAGCCGGCCTCCTAGTGTGGCGCTACTTTTTCGTATTCTGCCCGTAATGGCAGCTGCCGTTTCGCTAATGCTCTACGTGCCGGCCCACGCTAACTCGGCGACGCAACCTCGCGATATCATAACCCCGCCCAGCGGCTGGGTGCGTGAAAACCTCAAAGGCAGCCGCAGCGCGGCTCTCGGGTTGGTTGTTGCACAGTGGTGGACCTTCGATCGCGGCGACCAGGAGTACATCAACCTTGGAGGCCGTTCGAGCTACGGGTTTACCGACGAAAGTTTTGCCCAGTACTATCGTGCCGTTCTTGCGAACGCGGGCGAGCGCATCTATGCATATCGGCGCCAGAATCTCTGCAACGGCGAAGCAGGCTGGTACGTGAAGCACCACAACTCCAGGTATCCTCGTACGGTTATTGTGGAGGACGTCTTTCTTGTCTCCGGTTCGAAGGTCTACTTTGCCTCGTACAACTACCCGCCGTCGATGCAGCCGTCCCCTAGCGCGGAGCGCGCAATCGCGTCGCTCTGTGTTGCTTCGCCCGTGATCGTCAAGGCGCTCGTTCTTCCGGTTGGCTTTACGGCGCCCCCGGGCTGGCTCGTCAGCGACCCAAAGAGGCTTGGCGTCCCCGTTTGGCCGGAGACCATTGCGTATTACTTTAGCCCAAACCACCCAAACGACGTCCTGATGCTCGTCCGCGATCGCGCGGAGGGTGAGATGCCCTCGGCGCATGAACTCGCCGCGGAGAAGGTTGCAGAAGATGCCATGCGGCGAGAGAACGTTAGCGAAACGATGCTTACGTGGCAGACGTACGGAATTCAGGGACTGTGCAACAATAACACGGGCTGGCTATTCAAATACACGGTTGCCTACGGGCACGAGCGTCTCGCATACGAACAAATGATGCTCTTCGGATCGCAGCTTTATAGCGCCGTATACATTCACCCCGCCGCAAAACCGGCGTTCAAACCGGCGACCTTGTCGCTACGGACGCTTTGCCCTATCAAACCCGCGTTTACGCCCGCTCCGACCGCACAGCCGGCGTTGTCAGCCACGCCCGCTCCGACAGCTCAGCCTGCGCTGTCGCCGGCGCCCGTTGCGACGAGCAGTCCGCAGCGGCTAAACAGCCCATAAATTGTGACCAAGCGGCGCTGGTTAGCGGTGGTGTGGATTCTGCTCGGCGCCTACTGGGCAGCTGATCTCGCAATTCAGCTGCGTCGCACCGGCGACCCGCATCACCCGCTACTTGTGGTCGTGCCGATCGCCGGCATCGTCATCTGTGCGCTAGGTTTACTGGCGTCGCAGGTGCGCACTCGCTAACCCCGGGGTCGCCGCTCTTCGCTGTGGTGTCGCCAGGGTGATGGCGACGACGATTGCGAGGTTGAGCAGCAGCGCCAGGAATCCGGGATTGATGCCCCATGGACCAACGTTTTCGGCGGCGAGGTAGATCGCCAGAGCGAGGCCGCCTGCCAAACCGCAAGCGATCGCCACCGCCGTGACGCGCCTCCACAAGAAAGCGAAGAAGAAGCCGGGGACGAACTGCGCGACGCCGTTGTAGTAAAGCAGCAGCAGCTCGACCAGCGTCGACTTGGCGACGATCCAGAAGACGAGCGCGAAGACGGCGATGACGATCACGAGCATGCGCGTTGCTGCCGTTCGGGCGC
>JBPYDW010000326.1:0-4859 GCA_051986335.1 Vulcanimicrobiaceae bacterium
GCCCCAGGCGAAACGCGCTCGCGATTCGCTCGAGCGCCGCGTCGGCGCCCGGCAAGACCGGGACGTTGTGCAATCGCTCCGCGACCCCCGCGACGACGCCCTTGGCAATTGCGTCAGCAGAAAGCGCGACGCCGAGCTGGTCGCGCATATAGTGCGACCACTCCTCCGTTCGCATTCCGATCATCATCGCTTGCGCCCCGGGGCGCCATTGGCCACCATGCTCGGTGACAAACTGGTGGCGCACGTCGCGCCATACCTGCTCGCTCTCGATGAGCGTTCCGTCGAGGTCGAAGATGACGCAGTCCGTCGCGTTCATCTAACCACCCGGGCATCGCCGTAAATTGCTTATTTTCCTTTGGAGAGGTTGATGGCGTCCGACTCGTCGGTGCAAGCGGTGCAGGTGAATAGGATGATTTTGGGATTCGTAGGGTAGTTGAACATTCCGGCGCGCGGAGACTCGTTGGATTGAGCCACGCCCCACGGAACGACGTTGACGGGATTGCCCTTGGCGTCGACCTGGCCAACCACCAGGTTCCACCAGTGCACGCGCGGATGAACGTCGTTTGCGTAGTGTCCGAAGTAGCTGCCGTCGTTGTCCCATTCAACGCCGGAAGGAAGCGCCGTCGTGGCATCATTTTGAGCGATCGTCGTCATTCGCTTCAGCACGATGCCGTCGGTGCTACCACCGCCGTTCGCGGGCCAACCGTACGACGCGGGATGTTGCAACCGCGCCACCACGTTTTCAATACGGCGATTCGTCGTGTAGCCTCTCGCCCACAGGACGAGTTGCGTGTCCGAAGCCGCGTAGAAATGGAAGTCCACCGGATGGCCGCAGACGAAGCGCGGCTCCTCCGAGATCTGCGGATAACCTTGAGCGCGGATGAAAGCAGCGTAATCGCGAAGCAGGTTACTGCGTTGAAAGCCTGCATCGACCGCTTTACCGGCCGGGCCGGTTCCCCATCCGCCCACGTACGCGAACGCAACTTCGAAATTCGGATGTAACTGCGCGGCGTTGCACGGCAAGAACACCGTCCCTCCGACGAAGCTGTAGCCGGGATTTGTCACCAGCCGGCGGTAGGGGCCGGTGCCGGTAAAGGCTTTCATGTAGGCGGGAAGATTTTCGATGTCGCTCTGCGTCATGGCCAGCCAATGGGCGGCCAACTCCCGCAGTTTTCCCGCAACCGGCCGATCGACGTCGCCGTGGGTCGCTGCATACGCGGTGAGGAAGGCACGAAACCGTTCGCGCCGGCGCTGACGGAATTGCAGCAGGCGTTCGAAAATCGTGGCCGCATGCGATCCGGGCTTCCACGCTTGCGCCGGTGTCGCACCGGTGGTCGCCGCCGTCCCGCTTGCCGCCGGCGACCCCGCAGCGGGCCCGTGCGAGCCCGCACAACCGCCGGCAAGTATCGAAGCTAACGCCAGAGCGAAAGTGACGAATCGAGCGCGCTGCACGGTCAGGCGCTTACCGCAGCGCAATCAGTCCGATGACGGCGCTTCCCAGAATGAAAAACACCGGATTGGTCTTCGTTCGCACCACCAAGAAGAACACGACCAGCGCGATGAGCGCCGTCAGCCAGCCGGTAACGGCCGTCTTACCAAAGGTGATCAAACCGGCGATGGCAAGACCGATCGCCACTGCCCCCAACCCCCGTTGAATCGAGTTGCGCCACGGCCAGTTCGCCAACTTCTCCCACAGGCGCCCGACCGCGAACGTGAGGACTCCGGTCGGAATAAAGAAGGCGAGCGCGCACACGATTGCGCCGGGAATCCCGGCGACCAGCACGCCGACCTCTGCCACCATCATCATGTTCGGTCCCGGCGACATCTGCCCGGTCGAATAGACATGGGTCAGCTGCTCGGCGGTCAGCCAGTGATGAACGTCGACCACCAAGTTCTTCATCTCGGGAAATGCGGCCATACCTCCGCCGATGGTGAGGAACGAAAGGTAGGCAAAGACCTGAGCTAGTGCAGGGATCTGAGCCATTCTTCGTGCTCCTCCTCGGGCTTGGGTGGAACCGCGCGTGGCGGACGATAGGTGAAGATCGCCGCTGCCCCGACGATAAGCAGCGTGAGCGGCACGCCGAGCTTGTAGTAGTTGACGCCCAAGACCGCGGCGACGAGAAAGAGCGCGTCATAGAAACCGTGCAGCGATTTCTTGCCGATCTTGAACCACGTTGCGGCAATCAGTCCGGTTGCAGCCGCGGCGACTCCGCGCAGCGCCGCGGTGGCCAGCGGACGAGCATGCGATTCGCTGTACACAAAACCGGCAGCGGTCATGAAGACGAATGCGGGCAAACACATGCCCAGCAAAGCTACCGTTGCGCCAAACCACCCGGCCATTCGATCGCCGGCGAGAATGGCAACGTTGGTCGCGTTGAGGCCGGGCAGGGTGTTGCTGATCGACGTGATCTCGAGAAACTCGACATCGTCGAACCATTTCTTGTCATTTACCAGGCTCTGCCGCAGATAGGCGACGACGCCGCCACCGAAGCTGACGGCGCCGATATATAGGAAGGTGAGAAAGATCTCGACGATCGACACCTTCTTCTTGGCGACCCCGGTGGTCGCCGCAACTGTGCCGGCCGTCATTGGCGCGTAACGATCATGTAGGCACCTCTTTGCACGGGAACGCGCGGGCCACTTTGGAAGCCCGTCGCGTAGGCAATCGAACGTTGGATACGACGAGTTAGTGCTGCGGTTAGCGGTCCCCTACGCAGCGGAATCCGACGTGGGACATGCCGGTATCGATCGCTTGCGGCGACCGCGCGGCGGGACGAAAGCGCAGACAGTAACTCGGCGAGCAGAGAAACGAGCCGCCTTTGAGAACCTTGCGCGGAATCCGAAACTGCGGCTGACACGGGTCGTAGCTGAGTTCGCGAACGTCGCCTGCGCAGCACGGCGATTCAAGTCTGGTGCGATCGCTCACAAACCAATCGCTGGTCCATTCCCACACGTTGCCCGCCATATCGTAGAGCCCGTAACCGTTTGCTGCAAAGTTACCGCCCGGCATCGGTCGCGGACCGTTGCGGGCCGTGCTCCTATATGGAAAATTGCCCTGCCAGGTGTTCGCCGCAGGCTTACCTTCGGGCTCGATCTCGTCGCCCCACACAAAGTCTTTTCCGTCGAGCCCGCCGCGAGCAGCGAACTCCCATTCGGCTTCGGTCGGCAAACGTTTGCCCGCCCACCGCGCGTATTCTTCGACGTCTTCGAGCGCCACGTGAACGACCGGGTAATCGGGACGCGACTCGATCGAGCTTCCCGGACCGTCGGGGTGCTTCCAGTTCGCCCCGGGAACCCACGCCCACCATTGCGAGTAGTCGCGCAAGTCGACCGGACCGGGCGTCATGTGAAAGACGAGCGCGCCGGGAACGAGATTTTCGGGCGGCGCTCCGGGATAATCTGCAGGGTTCAGCGGACGTTCGGCAACGGTAACGTATCCCGTTTTACGGACGAACTTGGAATACTCCGCATTGGTAACGGTGTACCTATCGATCCAAAAGCCGTCGACGTGAGCCTCGCGAACCGGCGCCTCCTCGGGATAGAAGCGATCGGATCCCATGCGGAACGTTCCGCCTTCGATCCACACCATGTTGTCGCGCGCGGTTCCAGCAGTCATGCGAGTATAGTAAGCGCTGCAAACGGCGGGTGCAAGCGACTTCCAGGCAGCGTCCGCTAGGCTGCTCTGCCGGCTAGAGTTTGGCGCACGCCGCCGGCGGAAGTTCGCCGCAAAGCTGCGCCCTGGTTACGAAGCCGTCGGCGAGTACCGTCGTTGCGATGTTGTCCCTCGTTACCGCAATGACCGGAAAGTATTGCGTCGGCACGGCGATCGATCCGTTGTCTTGCGACCGCTTCGCCACGAACTTCTTACCACGCAAGAAATTTGCACTCGCTTGCGCGGCCGCATTGGCCAGCTCCGCAATCGGTTTGTAAACGGTCATGCTTTGCGTGCCGAGCAGGATGTTTTGCAGCCCGGCGACGGTCGCGTCTTGCCCGGTCACCACCACCTTACCCGCTAAGTGTTGCGCTTTGAGCGCGGCAATAGCGCCGCCGGCCAGCGCATCGTTGGCGGCAAGCACGCCGTCAACGCGGTTGTTCAGCAGCGAGAGTGCCGATGCCGCCTCCTGTTGCCCGGCGACGCTATCCCAATTCGGTGTAAATTTCGAGTAGCCGATCTTTATCCGGCTCGTCGCAATGAGCGGCTGCAAGACCGACATTGCGCCGCGATGAAACTCCAGCGCGTTGTTATCCGACGGTGACCCGGCCAGTTCGATGATCGTGCCGCCTCTGCGCACGTGCGCGGCCAAATACTTTGCCTGGGTCACACCTACCGAGAAGTTGTCGAACGTCACGTAACCATCGAGCGGCGCATCGCGAACGATCCGGTCGTACGAGAGAACCGGCACGGGCGGCTGCTGACGATGCGCGGCTTCAACGATCGCCTTGGCTTGTATGGCGTCCTGTGGCACGACGACCAGCAGCTTGGCACCCTGCGTCAAATCGGATTCCGCCTGCTGCTGCTGCAGCGTTTGATCGGCTTTTGCATCCTGCACGATGATCTGCGCGCCGGGGACCAGCTTGCGCATCGCCGCGACGTAGTCGTCGCGATCTTTCTGCCAGCGCGACGAACTCGTGTAATCGGAGAGCAGAAACCCGATCTTGGGCCTCGTCCCTCCGCCACCCGAGCACGCCGTTAGCGTTGCGACCATGGCGCTTGCCAGCGCTACGTGCAGCTGCCTTCTCTCCATCGTGCTACTCCTCGTACTCCGTTAGCTCTGCGTTGCCAGCGCGCTGCGGCGCTTGAGGGTGACGTCGACGCCGATCGCCAGCAGCAGAATCGCACCCTTTATAATGTAGACGAA
>JBPYDW010000327.1:0-2640 GCA_051986335.1 Vulcanimicrobiaceae bacterium
GCCTTTGGGCAAATAGACGCTGCGGTGCGCCTGGCCCTCGCCGAAAATGGGCGCGACCAGCAGCCCGTCGCCAACCATCCACTCATCGGTTTGGTACGGCGCATTCGCATCGTCGGGAAACTCCCACACCAATGGGCGCACCATACCCACACCGGTGTCGTGCGCTTCCCGCTCGTACGCATACAAATACGGCAGCAGGCGGTAACGCATTTCGATTGCGGCCTTTGCAGCCGCAGCAGCTTTAGCACCATACACCCACGGCTGGCGCTTTTCACCCAACGTCCCGTGGACGCGCATGATCGGTACGAACGCTGCGAACTCCATCCAGCGCGCATAGTTCTCAGGATTAGGGTGGCCGTCGAAGCCGCCGGTGTCCATCGACCAGTGCGGTTCGGCAAGATCGATCGTCCCGAGCATGCGAATCGCTTGTTCGCGCATCGAATCGAAGCTGGTCTCGATATCGCCCGACCATTCGCCGTAGGCGTAGCGCTGCGCGCCGAGGTAGAAGTTGCGGTTGAGCGAGAAGACGCGATCGTCGCCCGCCGAGCGCGCTCCGTCGTACAGTGCGCGCTGCATGTCGGCGAACTGAAAGTTCGGAAAAAGCTGCTGCTTCGGTCCGCCCGATTGGTCGGCTTCGTCGTTCCAGAATCCGGCGATGCCGGCGCGATACGAGGGAACGAGGTGCTGCCAATACCACGTGCGCGCGAGCGGCTTCGAAAAGTCGATGTCGAGAGCCGGCCGCTGCGAATAGTAATCCGTGTACGGCGGCTCGGCGAAGAAGAAGTGGTGCGCGTATGCATACGTCGCTGCCGCGGTAAGCGAGCCACGCGTGTTCTTCACGATGATGCGCGGTTTGAGGATGCCGACTAGCTCGACGCCCTTTGCCCCCAGCCCGCGCGCAAACTCGCCCGAAGCGCCGTCCGGAAATTTGTCGGGGTTAACGTTTCCGGCGCCGTTGGTGCTGTTCCAGCGCCACTCGCCGTAATCGTCCTCGCCCCACGCCTTCCAATCGAAGTCGAGAATGAACGCGTCCAGCGGTATCTGCTCGGCGCGATAGCGGTCGACAATCGTATCGATTTCGCGTTCGTCGGAGCCCCACTGGCTGTTCATGAAACCCAGCGACCACTTCGGCATCATCGGCGGATGGCCGCTGATATCGGCAACCGCTTGCATGATGCTCTTGAAATCGCCGACGACCACGAAGAACTCGACGTCGCGGCGCGAGCCGTTCCTAAATACGAGCAGGCCGCCGTCGGTGCTGAACTCGCCACCATCGGAGTCGATTAAAAGTCCGTAGCGCCGGGTATAGGCCAGCGGCGCGCCGCCGTCACCTTGCAGACCGGCGCGCACCAGCCCGCCTAAGCGATAGATGCCGGTGCGAATGTCCTGGCGTCGATCCTGATTGTTTCCCGGCAGGCTGGTGTTGTCGATGCCGTAAAACGGGCCGGCGTCGGCGTAAGAAAACTGCACGGCGCCCGGAGCGATTCCATTCGCCGGCTCCGCAAGGAGCATGTGTCCGCCGGCGTCGTCGACCTCGATGCGCAGCGGATTTCGCGCGACCTTGACCGTCATCGCCGCGGTCGCGATCGTCGACGGATCGGCAGCGACGTCGACGCGGGCGTTGCCGCCTGGCCAGCGCGCATGCGGATCGATTACCGGCGTTCGCGCGCTCGATGTACCGCCGGGACGAAGGTGCACGCGCAACACGTTAGGCTCGATGGCTTGCAGTTCGACGACGTTGCGGCCGCTGCGTATCGTCATGCCGTCGGGCATGTTGCGAACTGACGCGGTTTGCACGTGCGCCGCTGTGGGAATCACGGCCTTCGGATTGAACGTAGCAATTGTGAAGTCCCTGCCACGACGGCGGTTTCTGCATTGTCTTGCTACGACCGCCGCGGCCGCAGCACTGCCGTTTCCGGCGCGCGCGCAGGCGCAGGCGCAGGCGATGCCCGATACGCCCAGCGTCGCGGCGGAGGTGCGCTTCGAGTTCCTTCACGCGTGGAGCGCCTACAAGCGCTTTGCCTGGGGCTACGACGAGGTGCTGCCGATCAGCGGCAAGCCCAGCGACTTCTTCATTGACGGTCATTCCTTCGGGCTCTCGATGATCGAAGCGCTGGACACGCTCTACGTCATGGGGCTCGACGACGAAGTCGCGGCGTGCGTCGATTGGTTGCGCAACCATCTGACCTTCGACGTCGACGGCGAGGTCGAGATGTTCGAAGCCGTGATCCGCATGCTCTCCGGCATGATCTTCGCCTATAAGCTGACCGGGGAGCAGTTCTTCCTCGATGCCGGGCGCGATTTGGCCGACCGGCTGCTGGTGTGTTTCACCAAATCGCCGACCGGGGCACCCTATCGCTACGCTAACCTGCGCACCGGCGCGGTGCGCGATCCGAAGAGTAACCTGGCTGAGATCGGTTCCAACATTTTGGAGTTCGGCGATCTCAGCCGTCTGACCAACGATCCGAAGTATCTGGCCGCCTCGATGAAAGCCTACGAAGCGGTGATTGCCAAGCGCTCGCCGATCGATCTCCTGGGCACCAACTTCGACGTCGAGCGCGGAGAGTTTATCGGCACCGACAACGTGGCACCCAATCCGCCGGCGGACTCGTTTTACGAATACCTGTGGGGCGGTTGGCA
>JBPYDW010000328.1:0-5566 GCA_051986335.1 Vulcanimicrobiaceae bacterium
GGCGGAATCCGTTCGCTCACCCAAGCCGAGGCCCGCATCGGTGCGGGCGCCGCATATGTGATTCTGGGAACGCTGTTGGTGGAGGACGAGCGCACCGCACGCAACATCGTGCTCAAGCTCGGCGACCGGATCATCGGCGGAATCGATGCGCGCGGCCGCGAGGTCGCGGTGCACGGCTGGCAGCGTGGAGCTGCGGTCGATCGCGACGCACTCATCAGGCGCGTCGTCGGCTGGGGAATAACGCGCATCATCTCCACGGAGATCGGGCGCGACGGTATGGGAAAGGGTTTCGATATCGCTGCCCTGAGCGAGGTCGCGCAGGTGGCCGACGTCAAGATCACCGCCAGCGGCGGGGCTGCAACCCTCGACGATATTCGCGCGCTGAAAGCGCAGGCGCCGTCCAACGTCGACTCGTGCATCGTCGGAAGCGCGCTCTATAAAGGAACGATCGATCTGGCAGCGGCCGTCGAGGCGGCAGCTTAGAGGCGAAGTTCCATTTCGGCAACGTCGTCGAAGCCGAAGCGGCGATAGACGGGCTTGCCGGCATCGGAGGCGCGCAGCGTTGCCCGCGCGCAACCGCGTTCGCGCAGCCAATTGAGGCTGCGACGTACCAGTTCGCCGGCGACACCGGCGTTGCGGTACGGCGGCTCGACGAAGACGTCGAATAGGCGCCCGACGTGCTCGTCCAAAATTTCGCTGTAGCTGATCACCGCGCCGCAGCTCCCCACGATCTTACCGCCGTCGACCGCGACCTCGAAGCGCTGCGTTCCATCGCGCATCCGCCTGGCGTACGTTCGCTCGAAACGATCGCTCCAGTCGGGCGGCAGGCGCGCCAAGAACTCCAGCGCGCCCATCTCCTCGAACATCCGGTACCAGAACGCCGCTAGCAGCGGCAACTCTTCGACTCTGCCCTTGCGCAGTTTCAGTCGCGGATCCATCACTCGTGGACTCGTGGAATGTGGGCCGGTAACCGGGTGACGATCTCGTAGTTGATCGTATCGGCCCAGTGCGCCCAATCGTCGGCGGTTACGACGGCGCTACCGTCGCGGCCAATCAAGGTTACTCTCGATCCGCTGCGAGCCTCGCGCGCCGCGGTGATGTCGATGAGCGTAACGTTCATCGCGACTCGTCCGACGATCGGACACCGCTGGCCCTCAACGATGAAGGCGCCGGTGTTGGAAAGGGCCCGTGGCACGCCGTCGGCATACCCGGCCGGCACGACGCCCAGTCGCATATTGCGTGTGGCGTGATACGT
The DNA here is from genome assembly GCA_051986335.1 of Vulcanimicrobiaceae bacterium. GTDB lineage: Bacteria > Vulcanimicrobiota > Vulcanimicrobiia > Vulcanimicrobiales > Vulcanimicrobiaceae > JBPYDW01. The sequence continues at coordinate 1,256 of JBPYDW010000328.1, forward strand.
CGCGCCATAACCGATCGGCGTGCCCGCCGGAACGTCGCGCGTTGCCACTAGCAGCGACGTATAGGCGAGCGCCGGAATGAGGTCGACACCGGTTTCGCTCATCGCTTCGCGCGTTTGGTCCGAAGGCCAAAGCCCGTAAAGCGCAATTCCAAGGCGTACCATGTCCAGACGTGTCTGCGGCCATAACATTGCAGCGGCCGACGCGGCGATGTGGGAGATCGGTCGCACGCCGTTGTGCTCGAAGAGCGGCGCGGCTTGCGTTACGATCTTGGTGAAGCGCTCGAGCTGCGTTAGCGTGAACGGCGAATCCAGCTCTTCGGCCGCAGCCAGGTGCGAGAAGACGCCTTCGACCGACAAGTCGTTATGCTGCGCGTACGTGTCGAGCGCATCGAGCGCGTCCTGGGGATCCAGCCCGAAACGGTTGACGCCGGTATTGATCTTCACGTGGATCGGCGCGCGCACGTGGCGCGCGCGAGCCGCGCCGACGACCTGGGCGACGTACGCTCCAACATCCCAGAGCGCGATATCGCATTTTGCCGCAAAGGCGTCTTTCAAGGCCTCGGGCGCTATCGCCCCGAGGATGATGATCGGCGCGGTAATGCCGCCGTCGCGCAGTTCGGTCGCCTCGTCGACGCCGTAGACGCCGAGGTACGCGCAGAGCGGCTCGACCGCCAGTGCCGTTTCGACCAGACCGTGGCCGTAGGCGTTGCTCTTGACGACGAAGGCGGTTTTCGACGGTGCCACCAACGCGCGCAACACTTCCGCATTGCGCCGCAGCGCTGCCGTCGACACGTGAATGGTACCGAACATCTACGCCGTTTTCGAAAGTGCGCGGACCGTGAGTGCTACCGGTACGCCGAAGAATAGCATATGCCCGATGAGGATGACGAAAACGAAATTCAGCGGGAACGGACGCCAGACTCCGCCCGCCATCAGGACGAGCTGCATCGCGAGCCACACGATGAAGCCGTACACGGGGCCTGAGATCCAGGGGTTGTTCATTATCGAGGGCCGGCTGTTTGCAATGTAGGCGTAGGCAACTCCCCAGACGATACCCACGCAGACGCGCGCCACTGCGCCGATCAATGGCGAGCTTTGATGGATGTTGGCTGCGTCGGCGGCAAGGAGTTGCGCGATCGTGCCGTGCTGCGGCAGGAAGAACGCGAAGAAGATATAGGCTGCCAGTACGATACCGCCGACGATCCCGGCGACGACGCCTTGTGAGAACACTCGGCCCCAATTGACGTGATCAGATGCCAGCGCCATGGCCGGTGCTTCGACCGCGGCAGGAGCGCCCCTGGGGTTGCAACTATGCGCTCGTCGCGAGTACACTCGGGCTAGTGTCGACGTGCCCAAACTGTGCGAGCGAACAACCTCCGTCGGCTGACTATTGCGCCAACTGCGGGGCTGGCCTCAACGTTAACACCGTTAAGGCAAAGCCGATAGAATTCTGGCAGGGAGTTGTTTGGCTGATAGCAACTACCATCGGACTGGTCGCTGGAGGTGCGCTGGTCTTCTGGTCGGGGGTGCTTCTTACTCCGTGGCTCGGTAGTGTGCGAGCTCCACCCGGCGAATTTGAGTTTGCGTTGTCGAAAGGGCTTGCGGGTTTCTTCGTGCTGGCGTTACTGGCAGTTGTGATCGCTCTGGTATTACTAATTCGATCTAACACGTTGAAACGGATGAACATCTTGATAAACGGCTTTGTCGTTGGATTGTTCGCCGGCTCTCTGGGGCTGCTAGCGTTGTGCCAGCCGTTCGCACTGACGGCGCTTTTCGATAGACGCTACTAGCGAGGTCATTCTGCGATGCATACTTCACCTGAGCAACTACGTTGGATCGAAGCAGCGCCAGTCTACGCACTGGCGTATGCGGTTGCTGCGGCGTTCTTCTGGTTTGCAGCTCGCAAGCGAGGGATGGCGACGAGCGGGATCGCACAAATCATGCAAGCAGGTCTCCTCGGCGGACTAATCGGTGCAAACGTCCTGCAATTGTTAGCCACCGGCCTGCCGGGGAAAACCATCGAGGGCGGTATCATTGGCGGTTGGTTAGCGGTCATCTGGATGAAGCGACGATTGGGAATCACCCGCCCAACGGGGGATTTGTTCGCACTGGCAGTCCCCGCGGGCGAGGCGATCGGTCGCATCGCCTGTTTCATCGGTGGATGTTGCGCAGGGAAGCCGTCGTCGGTGGCTTGGGCGGTGTACGATCACGGCGCTTGGCGCCATCCGTCCCAGTTATATCTTTCGCTTGGTGCGGCCGTTACGTTAGCGATACTGCTCGCCGTCGATCGCCGCCGAGTATTGCCGGAAAACGGACTGTTCTATTTGCAAGGGCTGCTTTTCTGTTCGATACGCTTCGGCATTGAGTTTACGCGTGACGTTGCCCCGGCTGCGCTCGGTCTCACATTCGCGCAGCTGCTGTGCGTCGCCGGCTTTATCGGCTTTGCGACTCTCTTGGTCCGACTTACGGTTACTCCCGCGACGTGGCACCGCGGGCGGCGTGCCGTAGCCTGATGCCAGTCTGCACGAACTGCGCAGCCGACGTACGCGCTGGGCAAGACCTTTGCCCAAATTGTGGCCAGGCTCTCGGCTCGGCCTCCGTCGCCCAGCGCCCTTCCGCCGGATCCGACATACTGGGTGTCGCGATCGGTTTGGTGGTCGGAGTTCCTGCGTCGCTGTTCCTAAATGTTATTATTGCAACGTTGCTGGGCGTGTTTTCGCTGTGGCTGCGGCGAACCTACAACGTAACGACGTATCGCCAACACGAATTATCGCCGGTCGCAGTGGCATATATCGCTCTCGACATCGCGGCCGTCGTGGCGGTTGTTTTCTTGGTCGCTCGCTGGCGCAAGATGCAGCCGCTGTTACGCGGCATTCTCGTCGGAGTTACGGTGGTGTGCCTTGGCGCCTTTAGCTTCTGCACGATCCTGTACGCCCAGAGTACGTATTAAGTCATGCCGCTAGCAACGAACGACTTTACGGTTCTGAAGAGCGTTCGCGCGGTGTGTCCAAGGTGTTTTGCCGAAGTCGCCGATTTCGATCCGCAATTCCCCGATGACATCTGTGACGGCCATCTCGTCGAGCGTGAGGGCGGTGTATACCTGCGGCGATACTGTCGGCGCGGCCATGGCGAGGTTTGGTCGCTGTACGAAGAAGTGGCCGACCTGTGGCGCTACCTGCAGCAATGGCGAGTACCAACGCGGGTGATCAACCCCGACACGGCAACGTACTTCCCGCCACCGATGGGCTACGAGTTTGGTCTCGGCCCGGCGCACCTGCAGCATTCGTGCATTTACCTGTTGGACATCACCACGCAGTGTAATCTTGAATGCCCGGCATGTTACGCGAGCTCGAGTCCGGCCAACAGCGCATACCTCCCGGTCGATGCGGCCGTGCATGCCGTCGAGACCGCGATAGAGCGAGAGGCGGGTAGGCTCGACGTCGTCATGCTATCCGGCGGCGAGCCAACGGTGCACCCACAGATTCGCGAGCTCATCGCACGACTGGTGCCGCTGCCGATCACGCGCATACTTTTGAATACTAACGGCATCCGTCTCGCCAACGACGACAGCCTCCTCGAACTTATTGCGAATCAGCGGGATCGGCTGGAGATCTACCTCCAGTACGACGGCCAACGCTCGTCAACGCACGAACATCTGCGTGGCGTCGACATGATCGAGCTGAAGGATCGTGTGATCGAGCGCCTTACGAGTTCGCGCGTTTTCACCACGCTGGTCATGACCGTCACGCAGGAGAACGCCGACCTCATCGGCTGCGTGCTGGACACCTGTTTCGCGACGCCCTACGTCGGTGGTGTGATGTTTCAGCCGGTATTCTCCTCGGGGCGCGCGCCCCTGGTCAACCCGATGGAGCGCGTCACGACCACCGGCGTACTAAGCCGCATGCAGGCCCAATCGCGCTACGGCGTTCGCGCCCGGGATCTCATAGCGCTGCCTTGCAGCCACCCGGATTGCTGTTCCATCGGGTATTTCATTAGGAAGAATGACGGCGGCTTTGTTGGCCTGGCCTCGATCGTGGGCGAAGAGGTGCTTCGCTCGAACCTGAGTGTGGTGGGTAACACCATCGCTTTTGCCGATTCTCTTGCCGAGATTCGAAACGCGCTGTCCGGCGTCATGAGCGAGTCGATGACTATGTCGCGCCCGGAACTGGCCACGTACCTGCGCGCGCTTTGCAGCGCCTGTGACTTTGGCGGTATCGGCGAGTTCTTCCGCGCCGCATTCGGAAAAAGCGCGACAGCGAGGTTTGTCGGCGAGCGCGTGAAGCGAATTACGATCAAGCATTTCATGGATGC
>JBPYDW010000329.1:0-2632 GCA_051986335.1 Vulcanimicrobiaceae bacterium
GAACCGCCTCGGGGGCCGGTGCATATTCGAAGACGCTCATAGGGAGGCCATTAGTCCTTTGGAATGTAGTCGACGCCGGCGTAACGACCGGTGTCGAGCTTTTCGAGTTGCATCAGCAGATCGTCCAGCAGCGACGATGCGCCGATGCGAAAGAGTTCCGGCGTCAGCCAGTTCGGCCCTAGGGTCTCGTTCACGATGACGAGATAGGTCAACGCGTGCTTCGTTGTGCGCACGCCGCCCGCAACTTTGAGTCCGCGAACCTGCCCGGTGCTACGGGTAAAGTCACGAATCGCCTCGCACATCAGCAGCGCGGTGGGGAACGTGGCGTTGGTGCCGGCCTTTCCGGTGGAGGTCTTGATGATGTCCGCGCCGGCCTCGAGGGCGAGATCGCTGGCGCGGCGGATGTTGGCGTAGCTCCCCAGCTCCCCCGTCTCGAGAATGACCTTCAGTTTGGCGCGATCGCCGCAGACTCGCTTGATGGCGCCGATATCGTCGGCGACGTACGCTTCGCGACCCTCCAAAAATGCGCCGCGATCGATCACCATATCGATCTCGTCGGCGCCGCCGGCGAGAGCCTGTTCGGTGTCGGCGATGCGTACCTCGCGGCCGGCGAGTCCGCTCGGAAACGCGGTCGCCACCGAGGCAACTTTAACGCCGGTTCCTTTGAGTGCGTCCTTGGCGATCGGGACCAGGTTCGGATAGACGCAAACCGCCGCCACGCTGGGAACGCCCGGCCAGCCGGGTCGCGGCGAAACGGCCTTCGCACACAACGAACGCACGCGCCCCTCGCTGTCTTTGCCCTCCAGCGTGGTGAGATCCATGCACCGGATCGCTAGGTCGATGCCGGCGCGTTTCGCCGAGGTCTTGATCGAGCGTTTTGCCAGCGTTGCGGCCCGCGCTTCGAGCATGACCGCATCGACTGGAACTACAACGTTCCGCGCTTTTCTTGTTCCTTTTCAATCGAGACGAAGAGCGCCTTGAAGTTACCCTTGCCGAACGACAGGCTGCCCTTGCGTTGAATGATCTCGAAGAAGACCGTCGGCCGGTCTTGCAGCGGCTTGGTGAAGATTTGCAGCATGTATCCTAAGTCGTCGCGGTCGACGAGGATGCGCAGGCCGCGCAGCACTTCGATCGTTTCGTCGATCCGGCCGACCCGCTCGGCCAAGTCCTCGTAGTAGCTGTCCGGGGTGTCCAGAAATTCGACGCCGTTGGCCTTTAACGCGCGAATGGTAGCGACGATGTCGTCGGTGCGGATGGCGACGTGCTGGACGCCGGCGCTCTTATAGAAGTCGAGGTACTCCTCGATCTGCGATTTCTTTTTGCCCTGCGCGGGTTCGTTGATTGGAAACTTCACCTGATGGCGTTCGTCGGTCATCACCTTGGACTTGAGCGCAGTGTATTCGGTGGAGATGTCCTTGTCGTCGAACGAGATGAGCTGCGAGAAGCCGAAGACGCGAGCGTAGAAATCGCCCCACGCATCCATCTCGCCCCAGCCGACGTTTCCGACGCAATGATCGATGAAGAGCAAGTTGGGCTTCTGCGTGTCGAGCTTGCGGGGCGCGCTTACAAACCCCGGCATGAAGACGCCGGCATAGTTCTTGCGCTCGACGAAGGAGTGCACGGTGTCGCCGTAGGTGGCGATCGTTGCTTTGACGATCTCGCCTCCGGCGTCGCGCAGCGATGCCGGCGCGGCGACGACCCTCGCCCCGCCCGCGACCGCCGCCTCAAAGGCGGCGCCGCAATCTTCGACCACGATCGCGACGTCCTTGATGCCGTCGCCGTGGAGCGCGACGTGGCGCGCGATCTCGTCGTCGGGTTGCAAGCCGGCGGTCAGCACGAAGCGCAGCTTGTTTTGCTCCAGCAGGTAGCTGACGCGATCCCTCACGCCGGTTTCGGGGCCGGCGTAAGCGATCTGCTCGAAGCCAAATGCCGACATGTAATAGTGCGCGGCCTGCTTCGCGTTTCCGACGTAGAACTCGAGATAATCCCAGTCGATGCGGGCCAGCGGATTGGCGCGGGTGTGCGGGGCGGTGCTCATGCTCGGGCTCTTGGCGGATGATTGGAGGCTGCCCTGTCGCGAAAAGAGCGGGATGGAAGCACACGGCATCGGCGGCTCGGCCGCAGCGCTCGCACCGCCCACGCGCGCGCTATTTACGTCGCTGGTCGATTACGCGGGCTTGTACCCACCGGCAGGGCTAGCGATGAACGTCGCGGCCGACGAGTTCGAAGCGGCGCGCCGCGGACCTCACGCTTGGATGTTAGGGCGGTTCATCGTCGCCGCGAGCAGAGTCGACGAATTGCTCGCGCAGATTCGCGAACGGGCGGCGTTTCCGGTTTCGGTGATTCTTGACGCTCGCGACGATGCGCGGACCTGGTCGCAACATTTGGGAAGCATGGCGGCGTCGCTGGCGGAGCGGCGCACCGTCGAGCCGCGCCTGGCGATCGGCTCGCTGGAACTTGCGTTGCCGAAGTTGCAGGCGATGCGCGAGACGTACGATGCGGCGATCGGTCAGTTTGCGGCGATCCGCGCCCAACACGGCTTCGACCACGTGCCGGCCTACGTCGAGATTCCACGTGACGAGCGCTGGATTGCGCAGCTGCCGGGAGCGCTGGCGGCGCTGGCGCGGCACCG
>JBPYDW010000330.1:0-6933 GCA_051986335.1 Vulcanimicrobiaceae bacterium
TCAGCGCGCCGCTCTTGCAACTCGAGACCGCCCAATGCCGCGCTATGCCGTTCGATCAGAGCGGTGGGATCGTCGGCAAACGTAGCGCAGGCGTCAAAATATTCCCACCACAGCGGCTTGGCCTCGCGCCGATAGAAAAGCAGCAACTCGCGCAGCATCCACGCGGTTCGCTCACGCGGCGACAGCGAACCGATATCGTCCGGTTCCGCAGTCGCTGGAAACATCGTACTCAGGCGTTCGCACATCTGCGCGACGCGAGCGAGTACGTCGCGGCTGCGCGGGCTTGGTTCGCCGGGTTCGAGCTCTTCTTGCGCAACGTAGGTGGATGCGATCGCTTCTGGGTGTGCGCTGCGCAGGGCGGTGAGCCATTGCAAGAGATGCAGCGTCGACTCGCAATCGAACCGGTTGTACTGCTCGATGTCGCCGAGAATTTTATCGCCGGCTGCCCGCTCGAGCGGCAGGGGCGAAATGCGAGCCGCCAGCCAGCGCTCGAACTCAACGATCGAATCGTCTCCTCGCTTGACGCCGTGGCGTTCGCGGGTTTCGTAAAACGGCTCGAGATACTTTAGGCCGTAGCTCGGCTGTCCGATTCGCAGCGACTGGTTAACCACGCGAAAGAGATCGACAAAGCGCTCCTCCCGCAAAAGTGTGTCGAGCTCGTCTTCGCGCGTCCCGTGGCGCTGAGCCAAGCGCTTGAGTGCCGTCACTTCGTACGATGCGTAGTGATAGATATGGAAATCCGAAAAGCGGTCGCGTTGCACCATGGCAAAATCGATGAATGCTTGAAACGCGGCTCGCTCGCGCTCGCGGTGGCGCGGCGGCCCGTCGCCGCGGTCGCAGCCCCAGAACGCGCGATACGTGCCATCGCGCAACGCAACGCCGAACAGATACTCCAATCCGCCGCTGCCGAACCAGCGGTCGCCATCGCTGACGTACGGATCGCCTTCCATGTCGAAAAAGAGGTCGCCCGGCGAAGCCGGCGGCAGGAGCGCGAGGCCGGTTGGCACCGTCGCGTCGGGATCGGCCGGCAAAACGCGATAACGATACGGTCGTGCGCTCTTGTCCGCCAACGCTTGCCGCTGCTCGGCTTGCAGCCGCGCCTGGTCGCGCAGACGTTCCCACGTTGCCGGTGCGATCTTTGGGGGTCGCTGGTTGTCGGAGCTTGCGGCCAGCGCGCCAAGCGTGCTCAGACCTTCGCCGCTGAGCCGCCCAACTTGCACTCGCGTTATGCGGGCAACCTCGCTGAGGTGGTCGGCGGCTTTGAGTTCTGATTCACAGCGGGCCTGCCACGGGCAGAGTTCGCAGTGACGAATGGGATACGGGCCTGTAGTGGCGACAGTCGCCGCTCTTGCACCTCCTGTGCGCGGCGACATGCTCCCATCCTGGTCGCGACCATTGCTCACGGTTTGCAGAAACCGCGCCTTCACCGCCCGGTAGTGCGCGACAAACTCCCCGACGTAGAACGACTCCTCATGACCGTCGCCAAGCACGACGTGCATGCGCTGCGGCGCGGCCCCCTGTATGCGCGCGACGTGCTCGCTATAGAAGCAAAGTTGTAAAAGGAAGTAGGGCTCGCTGTGGCGCGCGAGTTTTGTGTCGTACACTTCGTAGCTGAAAGAGCCGAGCTGTGAGGGCGACTCGACGCGACGCAAGAAATCCGCGTAACCGAGCCAGTCATCGTGAAAGAAGGCAGCTTGGTAAATGACGGGTGCGCCGGCGCGCATCGCCGCTTCGGTCTGCCGAGCCGCGGCTTCGTAGGAGGCGATGCTGTGGCCTCGCTCGATGGTCGTGACCGGCGTCCCTTGCTGTCGCAGCAAACTGAGATACTGCTGCTCGTGCTCCTCGCCCAGCCGGCGCAAGATGTCGGCCTGCGGATTGACTCGCTCGGGACGCTGCAGTTCGCCGAGGACGAAGCGCCGATCGAGGGCGCTCAAATGACGGCAGGCCAAGAAATTGTTGAGGTCGCTTGCCGAGTAAATACACCTGTCGCCGATCCGTTGCATTTCCGCAAGATGCTATTCGCCGGACATGCCATACGCCTGGCATGCCGCCAACGAGTGACCCTGCCACCCATTTGGCACGCCGCTAGCGCATCATTTGGGCGTGGACGCGTTACTGGCAGCAGAAGAAATCCCACGCCTGGCCGACTTGGCGATGCGCCGCGCTGTAGCGGCGGCGCTGCGCGGCAGCCGTCGCGCGCAGTTAGGACCGGTAGTAAGCGACGCCTTGAGCCGCTTTGAGAGTGCGGTCCGCCGCCGGTTTGCGGGAGCCCGCCCCGCGCTGCTGTTCGTGCAGCGCAACCGCATCGTGAACGGGCTGAAGGCGTTCATGGGCTCGCGGGCGGCGGTACGATTGTTTGCGGTGCGCCGCCATGCCGTGGTGGCGGCGGGCACCGACGCTGCGCCGTTCGATGCGATCGTGCGTAGCCGCGACGGCCGGCTTCACGCGGTTGTGCTGCGCGCCGTTCCCAGCGACTCGCGGCGGCTCGAGATCTATCGGCGAGTTCGCTCCGCGGCATCGCGGCGCCGCGGAGCGCAGCCGCTCGCTTCGGTTACGATCTGTAACTTGAACGGCGGCCCGGCACGAACGCTATACGACCCCGGCGCGAAGGGCCATGATCGCGATTTGGGTGCGAGCGCTCAAGTTGAGTTTGGCCAAGATGTGCGAAACGTGGTTCTTCACCGTCTTGTCGCTCAACATTAGGCGCGACGAGATTTCTTTGTTTGACAGGCCTTCGGCTACCAGCAACACGACCTGCCGCTCTCTGCGCGAGAGCACCTCGGTCATGGTGGGCCGCGTGGGCGGCGCCGGCGCTTCGCCGCGCATCGCCGCAAGCAGCTCGCCGACGGTGAGGTCCTGCAGGACGGCGGCGGTGTCTTGTCCGAGGAGGCGATCGAGGGCTGCGAGCTCGACGGGATCTTGGTTGGACAGGAAGGCAGCCGCGGGCTGAGGCTCGGGTAGAGATATTGACAGGGCGTTCATTGACTTTAAGAGTCTCCTTAAGAGAATGGACGGCTCGACTGTTGTTCGAAGCCTATGCCACGTCCATTACCTGGGTCTTACGGCCTATGGGAAGCTGCTTACACGGTGCTTACAACAGAGATCCGACGAGACGGCTTGCTGGAGCGTCTCGAACGAGCGAGACCCTCGGTCGTGGCGCTCGTGGCGCCCGCCGGATTTGGTAAGACGACTCTAGCCCTGCAATTATTGGGCTCGGGCGCACGCGCGGTGTGTGACTGTACCGGCGTCAATGACGACCTGGACTTGGCTCGCCGGCTCATTCCGGCGCTGGCCTCTGAGTCGCCCGATCGCACCCACGTGCTCACCCGCCGGGAGTTGATGCTGGGCGACGGCGGCACGTCGATTGCCGAACGTGTCCGGCTTGCGCTGGATTCGTGGGTCGAGCCGAGTGGTTCGACCACTTTTGTTTTCGAGAATGCCGAGCACCTGATCGCCGCTCCGGCTGCGCGCGACCTCTTCGCGCGCCTCCTCGCGCATCGGCCCGACGGCCGAACGATCGTCATCTGCTCGCGCGAGTCGTTACGCATTCATCTCACCCGTTTTGCGGCGCCCCACGAAATCGTGGTCCTGCGCGCCGCCGACTTGGCGTTTGGCCACGATGAGATCGCGCGCATTTTTTCCGAGCATGCATTGAGCGATGCCACATTGGATAGAATCTTGACGGTCACGCAGGGTTGGCCGATCGCCGTTTTCTTGATCAAGCGATTTGCGGCCGAGGGACGGCTCGAGCGCTCGCTGGCACGTCTGGACGACGTCGCGTTTGAAGAGTTGCACGACTATCTGGTCGATCAAGTGCTGTCGTCACTCTCGCCTCGCATGCTCGACGCCCTGTTCGCCGCAGCGTGCATTCCAAGCGCGGTGCCGCCCGACGTCGCGGCAGCGCTTGACGAACCGGCAATTGCCGACGAGCTTACCGAGTTTGCCAAGGAGTCGCCGTTCGTCGGCCGCCACGCCGATGGAACGCTGGCGGTGCACCCGTTGCTGGCATCGCTGCTGCTCGAGCATCGCGAGGCAAAGCGCAACACGCTCCTGCAGAATCTGGCCGAACGCTACGATTCCCAGGGTGAGTTCGTTCGCGCCGCCGAGCTGCAAATCGCTCGCGGCGATCACGAGGCTGCGGCGCGCAGCCTTGGCAAGCACGAAGTCATTCGAGACAGTAGCCCATCAATGGAATACGCGCGCGTGCTGGCGCAGCTCGAACGGCCGCTGGTGCAAAAGTATCCACGGTTGTGGGGGGTCACGGCGTTGTTGCGTATCTTTTTCATCGACGCCGAGGAGGGGCTAGAAGAGGCCGAGGCGCTCTGGCGCACGTTGCCGGCAGAAACGCCGCCGCTGGAACGCTTCTACATCTTTGCTTTCCGCATACTGTTCATGAGCTACATCGGGATGTTCGAGGAAGCGTACGATCTCGTGCAGCAGTTTGCGAAGGCGAGCGGCCTCGGTAGCGAGCCGACGTCGATGCTTGGCGGCGCGGTGTTCTATTTGCGCGGCCTGATGACCGCGCGCCTGGGGCGGCTGAGCGAAGCGGAAGGCGATCTCATGGCGGCGCTGCCGCACGTGCAAGTCTTCGACGTGATGGCATCGGGGACGTTGCTTACGCTTGGAGCCGACGTCGCACGCGTGCGCGGTGAACGCGCGATCGAGCGACAATTCATCGAGCGCGCTTTGGAGCATGCGCGGCGCTCGTCGCTCCCCAACTTCGTCGCATTCGACTTGGCCGAAGCCGTCGTCGGCGCCTGGCTCGCGGGCGAGGCCGATGCCATGAGCCGTACCGCAATCGAACTCGATTCGCTGGTCCAGCGCGTGGGCGTGCGCGGATTCGCGTTCTTTTCCGCAGCAGCGCGCGGACGCAACATCGAGCCTGCAAGCTACGACATGCTCAAATTCGTCGCGCTTGGCCGATTGATTCAGGCAGGCAACGCCGACGACGTGCAAGATGCCGTGCGCTTCGCCCAATCCGCGCTCGCGGCTGCCGAGCAATATCGCGCGCCGTTCGTGGAATGCTTGGCGGCGCTCGCGCTGGCATTGCTCGACGAAGCGCAGCGAGAGACGATGCTCGAGCGCGCGCGGAAGTGCGCTGCGCATTGTGAGTCGCCGGCCTTGTCGGAAGCGGTCGAAGGCGCGGTTCGGGAAGGCGCCCAGAAGGGGATCTTGGCGTCGTTCGTTTCCGGCCTGACGCGTAAGCGCGCACGCCGAGCGCCGATCTTGGAAGTCGACGTCTTTAGCGGAACGGTACGCTGTAACGGACAAGCCGCGCAGCTATCGGGACGAGAGCTCGAGCTGCTGATCGCCCTGTGCATTCGACCGGCTGTCGTGACGCGCAGTCGCCTCGCCGACCTGATGTGGCCGGAGCTCGAAGAATATGCAGCGCGCAATGCGCTCTCGGTGTGTCTGCATCGCCTCCGCTCGCACCTAGGCGCCGATGAAGCGATCGCCCGTTCCGATGAGGGCTATCGCCTGTCCGATGAGGCGGTCGTCGACTTGTGGGAAGCAGAGCGCATCGTTAACGCCACGCGCTCCCGACAGGCGCTGAGCGAGACCGAACGCAAAGAGCTGCGAGGCATCCAGCAGCGGCTCTCGGCCAGCCGCCCGCCACGCATGCTCGCTTGGGAATGGTTCGCGCCGACGGAACGGCGCATCGAGGAACTGCGTTTAGATGCAACGATGACGCTAGCCATGGATGCCCTGCAACGAGGTGAGGGACAGTCGGCGTTAGCCTACGCCGATGCGATGATCGCCTACGATCCTTGTGACGAGACCGCGCGCGAGGTCGCGATCCGCGCGCACTTGCAAATGGGCGACCGCTCTGCGGCGATACGCCACCTGCGCCAATATCAGAAGACGCTGCAAGCCGAGCTGCAGTGCGATCCCTCGCCGACGATTCTGGCGCTGGTGGGTCAACCTGCGTGACCCCAAGCCTCTTCCTTTTTCTCGCCCTTCTTTCGTATCAACCCTCGCCCCAGTCGTCACCCGCATCCTCGGCGCTTCCTTCGCAACAAGTGCAGTCGGGGTCGCCGACGCCAATGCCCACGCCGACGCCGGTCCCTACCGTTACCGACGTCGTCGTGCAAGCCGGACACGAAGGGCGCCCGGCGAGTTGCGCCGAGTATCATCGGCATCCGTGCAATTTGGGCGCAGCGGGCGAGCGGGATTGGACGCCGATCGTTGCCGACGAAGTGACGCGCGTATTGCGCGCGCACGGCGTCGCGGTAGCGCGCATACCGGCCGACTTTCGCGCGGTGTACGCGACCGACGCGGCAGTGTTCATTCACTTCGATGGGAACGATAAGCCCTGCTCGACCGGCGCCTCGATCGGTTACGCCGCGAACGACGCCAACCGAAATGCCGCCGCGGCCTGGCGCGCGTACTACGGTGGGTATTGGCCCTACCGTTTTATGAACGACAACTTCACGGTGAATTTGCGCCGATACTATGCCTACAAGCAGGTTATAGCGAGCAAAGGCGCGTTGGTTCTCGAGCTCGGCGAGGTCGATTGCCCCGAGCAGAAAGACTGGCTCACGCCGCGCCTACTGTGGGAAGGCGACGTAATCGCGCACTTCTTATCGGCGCTCATCGGTAAGGGCGACGTGCCCGATCCGGGCCAGTATCGTCCTACGACCACGACGCACAGGCGCATTTGATGGAATTGGGTCAGGCCAACGGGCGCACCGCCGGCGGTGCGTTCGCCCCGATTCATCGCGCGCGCGTCAGCCTGCGCATTAGCGAAGCGGCACGGCAGCGAATCGCGCTCATCGTGGCGCCCGCCGGCTACGGCAAATCTACGGCGCTGCGCCAGTTTCTCGACGAGATGCCGACCACCGTGGTGCGGTACGATTTGCAGCCCGACAATGCAACGCTGCTCGGCTTTTTGCGTGGCTTCGCCTTGGCAATTTCCTCGATTTCGGCGGACGC
>JBPYDW010000331.1:0-3869 GCA_051986335.1 Vulcanimicrobiaceae bacterium
GTTCGATCTACGCCGGCTACACGCTCGACCTTCCGCGGCGAATGCGCGCGCATCATCGGGGAGTGGCGGCGCGCTACACGCGCTCGCGTTTGCCGGTTCGACTGCTGGCCTGGTGGGTGATGCCCACAATCCGCGATGCGCGCTCGGCCGAGGCGAAGTTCAAGCGGCTGCTTCGTTCGGAAAAGCTGGCCTTGCTTGCTAGCGACGAGGCCTTTGGCGCCGCCGTGCGCAAACCACCCGCTTCCAATCCCCCCTCTAATGAAAGAACTAGCGTGGCCGCTCACACACCGCCCCAAGCGGACGAACTCCCTGGGCTGCTCGAAACGGCGAAGAGCTCGCGCGTGCGCCTAAAGACGAACAAGGGAGATATCGTCTTCACGCTCTATCCGCAGGATGCGCCCGAGCATAGTGCCGCTTTCGTCAAGTTGGCGCAGGCAGGCTTTTACAACGGCCTATCGTTTCACCGGGTTGAGCCCGGCTTTGTGATCCAAGGCGGCGATCCCGACGGCAACGGCACCGGTGGCCCCGGCTACCGGCTCAAAGCGGAGTTCAACGAGCGGCCACACGTGCGCGGCACGGTTGCCATGGCTCGCTCCGCACATCCGGACTCGGCCGGCTCGCAGTTCTACATCTGTCTCGACGACGCGCGATTCTTGGACTCGCAATACACCGTCTTCGGACAGATGATCGACGGCTTCGACGCTCTCGACGCAATCCGCGTCGGCGACAAGATGACCGCCGTCACCATCGAACCGATCACAAATTAAGCCTCGCACGTCGGGCGCCAAGGGCGGGGCGTACGCCTAGTATTGCGGGTTGTTCTGCACCTCGTGATAGACGGTGCGCGCCATTCGTTGCATGCCGGTGTAGGCGGCGTCGATGTCGTTGAGATCTTTGGTAAGAATCGCCAACACGAACGGCTCGTTTCCAAACGGTTGCACGATGCCGACGTCGTTGCGAACTTGGTCGATCGCGCCCGTCTTGTTGGCGACCGGGATACCGGGCACTCCCGCCGGGATGCCTTCGCGATCGGTTTGGCCGAGCATGATTTGAACGCTCTCGCGGCAGTAGTGCGCCGGAAGAATCGTTTCGATGTCCTCGTGCGCCCCAAGCTCGAGCTGGTAGAGCAGGTGCCCCATGTCTTGCGGACAGGTAATGTTCTCTTCGTGGCGCACGATGGCGGCCGCATCGAGGAAGTGTCGACGCAGGTGCGTGTGTGCCAAGCCCGCCTGCGCGCCGACGCGGTTGATCTCGGCGAAACCGAAGTGCGTTATCAGCGCATTGGCGGCGGTGTTGTCGCTGAGCTGAATCATCGGGCGAATGAGCTGCAACACGCTAAAAGAGGCATTGTCCGGCTGCCCCGCGAGAAACGGCGACCCGCCGATCACGTCCTCTTGGCGAATGCGAATGCGCTCGGAGAGCGCACCGGGACGCGTCGTTGCTACCGAAAACGCGGTCAGCATGATCACCAGTTTGATGATCGAGGCCGAGGGAAATCGCGCGACCGAATTCCAAGAGAAGATCGGCGATTCGCTCGCCAGCGTACAGGCGAAAACGCCGGTCGTGGCGGGAATGCCCGAAACGATCGAGTGCATTCGGCGCGCGAACGAACCGGCTGCCAATGCCCGCGGCGCTCCCAGCAGCGCCAGCGAGCCGGCGACAAAAGCGGTTCGGCGCATGGTCACGACCCGGTCCCTTGATAGTGTTGGACGCCCACCTTCCAAAAGGCGTACGAGGCGAGAAACCAGGCCAGGCCAATCGCCGGCGCCAGCAGACCGATGGCCGGGTTGAGATGCAATCCGGTTTCCGCCTTTTGCAAGAAGAACGTCGCGGGAAAGTAATTCATGAATGCGAACGGCAGGACGAACGCCAGTACGAACTGCACGCCGCGCGTGTATATGCTGATCGGATAACGGGTGAACTCCTGTTCCAGCGACATGACCACCCAGCGCAGCGTATCGACCCGTACGTACCAAAACGATATCGCGGCGACGGCGAGCGAGATGCCGAAGTCAATGAGCGCTCCGCCGATTACAACCAGCGGAACGAAGATGATGAAGAGGGCGTCGACGCGCACGTGAGCTACGCCCGTGGCAATGCATAGGGTCACGATTCCCAGCACCAGACCGTCGGGGAATTGCTGCGACGGCACCGTAAGCACTTGGAAGAGTGCGTCGAGCGGTCGAACCAAGAACCGGTCGAAACGGCCCTCGCGCACGTAGTCCGGCACCATAACCACGTTGAAGAGCAGCGCGTTATGCAGCTCGTGGCCGCACATCCACAGCGCGTAGAGAAAGAACATCTCGCGAAAATTCCAACCGTTCATGCTTGGAAACTGGCGCAGCGTCACGAAGAGTGCGGCCAATGCGACGCCGTGGTACACGATGGTGAAGACAAACCACATGATGAAGTTTGCCCGGTATTCCAAGAAGGTGAGCACGTTGATGCGCCAGTACTGCGCGTAGGTCGCCAACATTAGATGTTAAGGTTCAACTCTAGCGTCGATCTCTCCGTCAGCGCCGGTTACCGGCTCGATCTCACCACGCAAGCACTACGGCGCATCGCCGCCAACGTCGTCGACATCGTGCGCGATGACGGCGTCTACTTCCGTGCCGTTCACGATGCCGGTCGAACCGTTGCGCTCTCGGTAAGGACAATCCGTCCCGGATTCTTGGAGTTGCGCAGCACCGCGCGGCAGGCCGAGCGCTACGTGCCGTTGATCGAGAAGATGCTAGGCTTGCACGCCGGCGCACGCGGATGGAAACGCCGAGCGGCGAACTTTCCGTGGCTCGCTCGCTTGAGCGGGGCGCTTTCGGGTCTTCGTCCACCGCGCTACCCGTCGCTTTGGGAAGCGCTCGCGCATGCCATCGTCTTTCAGCAGATCAGCATTCATGCCGCGGGCGCAATCATGCGGCGAACGGTCGAAGCGCTCTCGCCGGAGCTCGACGTTGAGGGCGTAAGAATGCGCTCATTTCCCACCCGCGAGCAATTCTTAGAGGCCGGCGTGGATCGACTGCGCCGCTGCGGGCTCTCGTTAAACAAGGCCGGGCATCTGTGCGGGTGCGCGCGCGCGCTGGCCGATGGCCGGGTCTCTGCGGCTGCGATCGAGGAATTGCCGACCGAGGACGCGATCGCGGTGCTGACCACGTTGCCGGGCATTGGCCGGTGGAGCGCCTCGGTGGTCATGCTGCGCGGCTTTGGGCGGCTCGACACCTTTCCCCGCGGAGACTCCGGGGTTGCCCGCGCCCTGCGGGAGCTCTCAGGCGACCCGGGTATAGATGAAGACGAGCTACTCAGCGCGCTCGGGCCGGTTCGCGGTATGCTGTACTTCTACTTGTTACTAGGGCGTTTGCGCAATCGCTCGTTCGAAGAAGGAGATCGCTAGCATCATGAGCACCGACGTTGTCTCCCCGGTATTTTCGATCCAGCGCTCCGACCAGCGCGGGCATGCCGATCACGGCTGGCTGAACGCCTATCATTCCTTTAGCTTTGCCGACTACTTCGATCCCAAGTACATGCACTGGGGAGCGCTGCGCGTCTTTAACGACGATCGAATCGCGCCCGGACAAGGGTTCCCGCCCCACGCACACCACGACATGGAGATCGTAACCTACGTCTTCTCCGGTGGGCTGGCGCATAAGGACAGCATGGGGAATCAAGGCATCGTGAAGCCGGGCGGCATTCAGTTCATGAGCGCGGGCACCGGCGTTCGCCACAGCGAGTTCAACGCGTCGAACGAGGCGCCGCTGCACCTGGTGCAGATGTGGGTGCTTCCGGGTCAGCTCGGTACGCCGCCAACCTACGGTCAGCTGGACTTTACCATTGACGACCGGCGCAACCGCTGGCTTACGCCGGTGAGCGGCGACAAG
>JBPYDW010000332.1:0-3552 GCA_051986335.1 Vulcanimicrobiaceae bacterium
CCGTCGACGCGACGTTTCCCTTTGCGGGTAGTGCGAACGCCGTCTCGGCGCTGCACCTTCGTAACGACCCAACCAATCACACCTACGCGTCCTTCGAGCAGCACCTGGCGAGCAGCAAGTACTACACGGTCTTCTCGATAAACCCGGGCACGGCGCCATCGAAGTTCTTCAATGCGATCGTCGGCTATCAGCCCAACGACCGGTTTCAGATCACCGACTACGAACAGTTCCACACCTACCAATACGGATTCAGCCAGCCGTTCGAAGGTCAGCACACCGGCCTCGTGCAGGCGGCACAGCTCGTCGGTGGATCGGCACTCACCCTCACGTACTCGCTGGCAAACTTCTGCCTGCTGCAGGCGTACCTCGTCCACACGTTTCCGAAGTGGGTCACGCAGTGCGGAACCAACGGACATCAAACGACCGAGCTGGACAACCTGTCGCAGTACTCGCTCGGCATTTTGAGTTCGAGCCGGCGATTGTTCAAGTACGTGCCGGTGTACGCGCTCTATCGTTACGGCTTCGGCGCAATTCACGATACATCGGTGTTACAGAACTTCGGACCGATCGAGACGCCGCCGGTTCCGGCAACGCCATACCATACGATCTGGTTCCACTACCTGGGCGGAACGTTCTACGTGCCGAACATTCGGCTTGGCGATCGAAATCAGGATCCGATAAAATCGTACTATCTCAATTTTTCAATCGACCTTCAGCGCGAATGGTTCTCGCTGCCTCATCACGTCGACACGGTCGACACCAAGGCGAGCCTCAGCCGCCAAATAAACAAGTCGGTTTCTACGTACTTGGCTTACGAAGTGCTCAACACCGGCGACTACTATAACGCCGGACAGCAATTCGCGTACCCGCCTTTCGTTCCGGTGATCGGAACCGTGCCGGTCACGAGTTACGCGAGCTTTGCGGGCGTTTCGACGCTGCGCACCGTGAGCGTGGGGTTGAATTGGTCGCCCGATCCGAACTTCAATTTTTCGCTGCTGGCGCGCAAGCACACCGATTTCCCGATTCCGGTCCCCAATCTATTTCCGCCGCCCCAAGAGAACATTCTCGGCCAGTTCCTGCCGGGCAACTACTTGGGTCAGCCGCCGTACGACGTGACCGGAGAGCTGCGCTTTCGCGTGCTGCCCCACATCACGCTCGATCTGCAGCGTACCTACTACTTCAACTTCGACAATACGTATCGCAACGTCGGGCTGATCGTGCAGGTGCTGCAATGAAGAGGAGGCGCTGGCTGCAGATCGTAGCGGCGTTCTCTTTGCTGTGCACGGCGCTGGC
This sequence comes from Vulcanimicrobiaceae bacterium, assembly GCA_051986335.1. Classification (GTDB taxonomy): domain Bacteria; phylum Vulcanimicrobiota; class Vulcanimicrobiia; order Vulcanimicrobiales; family Vulcanimicrobiaceae; genus JBPYDW01. Next base: position 1,294 of record JBPYDW010000332.1, read on the forward strand.
CGCCGATTCGCCGATCCGCGTCACCGGCCAACTGCTGGACTACGAAAAAGGCTACGTCTTCTTCACCACGGGCGATGGCTTCCGCGTTTCTCCCTCGGTGCAGATCTTGGACTACGCTAGCAACGCGCAGTGGCCGCACGCTCCGTCTCCGCGCGACTGGGCCCGTGCCACGTTCGATGCGAGCGGTACCGTCGTCGAGCTCGACCTCTCGCACAAGAAGCTGCCGGCCGAGGGCGACTTTGCAGCGGTGCGGCGGTTCGCCATTGCGCTCTCGTCGCCGCTACCGAATCCGGAATTGGGAGCGCCGCCCGCGGTCGGCAAGAACGGCGTCGCCAAGACCTACTCGGGCAGGATCGTTTTCGTGTCGGTAAGCGTGCAAGTACCACCTACAACGCCGCTCACCGCCGCCGTCTATATGACGACCGACAAGAGCGGCTGGGATCCACAAGCATATCGCCTCGATCGCATCGACGCGCTGCACTTTCACACGGTGCTGCGCCTCGCATCGGGGACGGAGCTGGCGGTTTTATTTACGCGTGGCTCGATCGAAACCGAAGAACGCGGCCCAGGCTACATCGAACCAAAACCGTTGCAACTGACGATAAGCGACGCCGACGTAAACAGCGTTACCCACGAAGTCTACGCGTGGGCGGATCAAACGCCGAGCGGGAGCCAAGCCGTCATCCCGTACGTATTGCCGACGCCCTACAACCCGGCGCCGTTCCCGAATCTTCCGCCGGGAGCGCCGGGTGCACCGGTGACGCCGCACCCGGTCATACCACCTAGATAATCTGGATCGGAACCGACTGCCTGGTTGCGTCGCCGCGCGAATTGCGCGCGATGATGTCCAGCGTATAGGTGCGATGGAAGATCGCCGGCACTTGCGGGACGGTGCCGGAAAACGCAAATCTCCCGACGCCGACTTTCGCCAGCCCAAAGCTGTATCCGGCGATGCGCGCCTCGACGCTGGCGACGTTCGACGACGTTAACACCTCGCCCGACATGACGTCTCCGGAGTGCACCGTCGTCGAGCTCAGCGCAAACGACTCGATTACCGGAGCCGCATCGGGCGGCAGCATTATCGCCGTCGCGCTCGGCAGCGGCAGCGGCGATGGAGCGGGCGCCGCCGTGTTTTCTGCGGAGGTCGCGGCGGTCGGAACCGACGAGGCAGCTCTCGCCGCCGGCGTTGCGCCGCTTGCCGGCGCAAGGGCAACGTGTTGCTCCGCGGTCTGCAAGCGCGCCACGGTCGGCATGGGCATCGGTTTTATGCCGGCGCTGCGCCAAACCAACGGCGTCGGTACCGGTGTCGGCGTCGGCGCCGGCGTGGTCTGTTGCGGCTGTTGGCCCTGCGCGCTCTTAGCACAGGCGGTTAGGGCGCACAGCGCGAGCATCACGATTCGGTTTGAGCGATTCATCGGCCCACGGTCGTTCGCCGATTTGCCTGCGTTCCCGTTTGAGGGCCTTCGGAAAGCCCTCGCCCGCTGCCCGTCGAAAAGCCGCAGCGTGCACTCCGCGCAGCCACCGCAAATCAGCGTCGTCGTTCCCCTCTTTAACGAAGAAGGCAACGTCGCGCCGCTGGTCGAGCGGATCGATGCGATCCTCAACCGGCTGCCCGGCGCACCCTCGCACGAGATCATTCTCGTCAATGACGGCAGCCGCGACGGCACGCTGCAGGCGCTGCGCGCGCAGATGCTGCGCCGGCCCGACATCGTTATCGTCAGCCTGTCGCGCAACTTCGGCCATCAGCTGGCCGCCACGGCCGGCCTCGACGTTGCGCGCGGCGAGGCCGTGGTGCTCATGGACGGCGATTTGCAAGATCCGCCCGAGCTTATCGAAACCTTCGTCGCAAAATGGCGCGATGGCTACGACGTCGTCTATGCGGTGCGGCGGTCGCGCAAGGGCGAGAGTCCGTTCAAAGTATTTACCGCCCGCCTCTTCTATCGCGCCATCAAACGCTTGACGAACGTTTCAATTCCGGTAGACACCGGCGACTTCCGTTTGATGAGCCGGCGCGTCGTCGATGCGATTCACCGCTCGCCCGAACGCCACCGGTTCATACGCGGTTTGGTAAGCTGGGTTGGATTCAATCAAACCGGCGTCGAGTACGATCGCGACGAGCGGCACAGCGGCAGCACCAAGTACCCGCTCACCAAGATGGTTCGATTTGCGATCGACGGCATTACCTCGTTTTCCGACGTTCCGCTGCGCTTTGCATCGTATCTCGGTTTCTCGGCATCGTTGGTAGCGTTCGTCTACGCC
>JBPYDW010000333.1:0-3110 GCA_051986335.1 Vulcanimicrobiaceae bacterium
CGGCGCTGTTGTACGGCCCCCAAGCCGGATCGAGATCGACGAACATCGGAACGCCGCGGCCGCCCGTTCCAAGCGGTTGCGCCGTGTACGGCGGACCGGCGGAGCCGTAGCGCGCGTACTCGGTTTCACCGTTCTGCGCCGCAATGATCTCGACGTTGCTAGGAGCCGAGGGTGCACGCACACCCTGAAAAAATTGGTCGAAGAGCGCGAAGCGGCCGGCGTACATCCATAGATACGGAATCGTATCGCAATCGACGTGCGCCATCGCTTCGTCGCCGACGGACGCGATCTGCGCCGGATCCTTCAGCCCTAGGGCCTTTTGCGCGGTGCTCGGCAGGCTTTGCGCCCAGGCAGCCTCTGCCGCCACGAAGCCGTCCATCGCGCCGCCATGAATTCCCGCTTCGACGAGCGGGCGCGCGTTGTTGAGCAAGCCTAAGTCAGGCGTAGCGACTCGGAACGGCTGCGTGTAGCGCTTCGATACCGGATTGTATTGAAAGAGGCCGTTGACCCGCGACGGCCCGCTGTAGATGCCGTCTGCTCTAGGAAACGTTCCGAAATAGTGATCGAAGGACCGGTTCTCTTGATAGATGACGAAGACGTAGCGCACGTGCTGCCGGATGAGCTGATCGGCCGACACCAACCTCGCGCACACCGGCGCCGCCGCGACGAGCACGCACGCCATCACGGAACAGCTCAAAACAAGACGCACGCACCCGTCTTTAACGGCGGCTCATTTTCTACCCTTTAGATGCTGACGGTTACGCCGAAGGGCTCCGATACACTGATGCTCCACACCGATGATCCCCCCGCGGGATACTTGTAAAGTGCGAGCGTGCCGGCGTCTTGGCTTGGCGCGAGCACGCGCGCTCTCTTCGCCAGTTTGCGCGTGCGGACCGAGCCATTGATCCAGAACTGATCGACGTAGTTGGCGCTGCCGAGTTTCGTCGAGCCGACGACGCTACCGCTCGTCGGATTGATTTGATAGACCGTCACGGTATCGGTGTCGCCGATGGCAATGTGCTTGCCGTCCCACTGGACACCGCCGGGCCATTCAATCGTCTGGCTAATCGCGATATCCTTGAAGGTGTTGCTGCCCTTTGGGAGTTCGGCCAAGACGAAAACTAACGACGTGTTGACGCCATCGACGAAGAGGTCGCCTTTTGCATCGTAGCCGCAGAAACGATAGTTAGCGATGCTCGGATCGGAGTACGCCTGCGGCGTGCCCTTCGCCCCGCTGTAAACGGCCACATTTCCGTTGCCGGTAGTGCTCGAGAAGTTTGCAACGGCGAGGTTGCCGGTCGTAGGATCGACTGCGCAGCCTTCGGGATATTCACTCGAATCGCTGAGGGTCGTGAGCGGGCTCGTGCCGCCGTGCGCGTATTCGACCATGTTTGAAGCGCCGTCGTTGGCGACCCAAATATCGCCCAATTTGTCGCTGCAAAGGCCATAAGGCGTCTGGAAGCCCGTCAGCGTTCCCACGAGCTGATGCGTTGAATACGAGTAGGCGTAGATGTCGTTGGTGAGTACCGAAGAAACGTAGATCAAACTGCTTCGCGCGGCCTGCGGCGCCATCCATGAGCCGCGCACGGTGGAATGGCGCGCGGCTTGCTGTGGAACCGTTGGTGCCGATGTGCCTGGAAGCGAAGCACCGCTGCAACCGGCCAACAATGCGGCAAAGGCGAACGGCGCGAGGAAAAGGCGAACGTTAGTGGATGTGCTCATCGAATCTCCTTGCTGGATATGCTTGATGGTCGCCAGATTCGGCGCACCTCGATTCGACGATAAGGCCACGGATCATTTTGATCGTTCGTGATCCGGGCAGGAGCAAGCGCGCGACTAACGGCTGGTGCTAATCGCGCGCTGTCTTGTGCCGCTTCTAGAGAATTAGTGGGTGCTTGCGACCGGCTCGGTTGCGATCTTTTCGTAGTTCGGCCACACGGTGTCGCGCTTTACCTCGGCGATGAGGCTCGCCTTCATCTGCGGCGACATCTTGGCGATGAAGTCGCTGTACCGATCCCAATGGGCCTGAAGCGATTGCGCGAACGACGGCACCCAAGTGCCGGCGACCGTCTGCTGCTGCGTTGCCGAAAGCGGGGTGAACGTTTTGTCGAACGACGCGATCGCCGTCTCGAAATCGGCGGCGTATTGTGCGTTTTTTGCCGGGTCGAACGAAGATGTCCTTATCGCCTCCACCATAAAGCCGGCATAGGCGTTGGCCTTTTCCTGGAGCGCGGTGTACGCGGCCGCGAGCGTGTTGGCATCGGCGGCTCCAAGGGACTGCTTCGTGGTTGATACCATCCCGACGGCCTGATTGCGCGTCGAACTGAACGGCGCAAAGCCGGCCTGAACCTGCGAGGAGGGAGAAGCGGCGTGCGAGCACGCCGTAGCGACGAAACTCAGCATCGTCGCGACCAGCAACCGCCGGAAATTCTTGTCCTTATTCATGGCTTCTTACTACCCGGCTGGTCGCGAAATTCGTCCAACCGCTCGGCAGCTAAGCCTGGTTTTTGCACCCCCATTCTGTGGGTCAATGTCTAGAAAGTTCATGGTTTGGCGCCGGGCGGGGCGATAGGGTCGAGGTAACCCCACTTCTCTCCGAAACGAAAGGCGCTCCCAATGCACTACCTCAACCCGTCGCTACGCACCATCACCGGCGTCGCGATCGCAGCCATCCTTTCCCAGCCGCTCGCCGGATGCAGCGGCGCATCGTCCTCGCTCCCCTCAGCACCAGTTTCCTCGAACTCGGCTCATTTGTACGTGCCGGCCGCCGCAGATGCTAAAGGCTCGGCCGCCCAGCGCGTCTCGCCGGATACAGGCGCACAATACCTCTACGTGAGCGACGACCTCCAAAGCGAAATTTCAGTTTTCAACGCCGCCAGCAAAATTTCGAACCCCCCGCCGCTCTACACGATCAAGGACGGCATCTCCGAGCCGAACGGCATCGCAACCGATCAGGCCGGAAACCTTTGGGTTGCCAACCTCGCAGCAAACACGGTTACCGAGTACGCGAAGAAGGGCACCACGCCGATCTTCACGATCTCCCAAGGAATGAACGGGCCGGTCGACGTGAAGGTTGACGGCTTCGGCAACGTATACGTCGCCATGGACGG
>JBPYDW010000334.1:0-4784 GCA_051986335.1 Vulcanimicrobiaceae bacterium
CGGTCGTGTGCCGGTCGCATGCGCAACGTGCCGGGTTCGCGCGCCGGCACGCTGCTGGTCGTGGGATATCCGGCAGCGCGCCACGCGGAATAGCCGCCGTCGAGGACCGCGACAAACTCGTGGCCGATCCAGCGGGCTAAATGCCAGAAACGCGCGGCAAACATGTCGGCGCCGGCGTCATAGGCGACGATCTGGCTCGATTCGTTTGCGCCGGTGGCATTTAGGAAGGCGAGAAATTTCTGCGGATTGGGCAGCGGATGGCGTCCGTTTTTGCCGGTCTTCGGGCCACTCAGGTCGGTCTCGACGTCGGCAAAGCGCGCGCCGGGAATGTGATCGCTTTCGTAGTCGCGCCGCCCCGCACCGAAATCACTCAGCGAATGCCGGCAATCGATGATGATCCAGTCGAGATCGTCGAGATGCGCGCGTAGCGTCGCCGCATCGACGAGTCCATCGAACACGTGCGGCCCGTAACGCTAGTGGAGCTGGATCGTGCTCTTTGGCGCCGGCGGTGTGCCGAATGCCTGCGCTAGAACCGCGTCAAGCTCGCCACTGCGCGCCATCGGTTCGAGGATGTCGGTGTCGCCGAAGAACTTGCCGTTGATGAAAACCTTCGGCAGGGTCGGCCAGTCGGTCATCGCCGAGAGAGCCTCACGCTTGGGTATGTTCTCCAGGACGTCGATGACTTCGAACGGGTAGCCGTAGCGATTGAAGAACTCGATGGTCTCGAGCGTAAATCCGCAGCGTGGCATCGTCTTGGTGCCTTTGCCGTAGATGAGAATGGTATTGTCGGCGACTTCGCGTTCGATTTCGTTCTTGAGTTGTTCGGACATGATTTCAGTTCTCCGCGACGATCGTTCGTAGCTCGACGGCGTGCACCCGGCCGTCGGCGTGGGCTTCCTTGAGGGCACCGTACACCATGCGGTGCTGCTCGAGCAACGTCTTACCTCTGAAAGCGCCCGAGCGCACGGTGACGTTGAAGTGATCCATCGTACCCGTCCGATCGACGATCTGAACGTCGGCGTCGGGAAGTGCTGCGCGGATTAAGGCGGTCAGGTCATCGTTCGCTATCATCGTATTGCCGTGGCTAGGGATTCAGGAAGGACCGCTCGGAGCGCAGGGTGCGCGTCAGATTGTTTGTCTCGCGGATGGTCTCGGGAAGGCGATCCGACGCCCGCGCCAAGGCCATTGCAATTCCGCCCGCCACGATCGCGCCGGTTGCCGCGATCAGCATCGCCGGTGCGCCGGTCGCGCGAATCGGGCCTACTTCGATCGTGAAGGTCTTCATGATCCGGGCGAGGCCTTTCAACGTTGCTTTCAATGCCACCGCCCGAGAGTACGGCGCGCTGCCCGTCGAACCCCGCGGCAATGCAAACGCAGATGCTAGCCGTACGCCTGCACGAACTGGGAGGACCTTCGCGCCTAAAACTGGAGGAGGTGCCGGTTCCGGCGCCCGGCGCGGGCGAGGTCTTGGTCCGCTTGCGTGCCGCGGCCCTCAATCACCGCGACGTGTTTATCACGCAGGGCAAGTATCCGGGCGTCGCCTTTCCGGTGTTGCCCGGTTCGGATGGCGCGGGCGAGATCGCGGCAATCGGTAGTGATGCCGCCGCTCTCCCGATCGGAACGCAGGTGGTCATCAATCCGCTGCTCGATTGGGGCGACGATCCTCGAGTCTGGAGCAACGCCGCCACGATTCTCGGGATGCCGCGCGCTGGTACGTTCGCACAGTACGTTGCAGTGCCCGCCGGAAACGTATCCGCTAAACCGAACGGCCTGACGATGCAAGAAGCCGCTGCAATTCCGCTGGCCGGCTTGACGGCATATCGTGCCTTGTGTACGCGGGGCGAATTGCGCGCGGGTGAAACGGTGCTTATCACCGGCGTCGGCGGTGGCGTGCAAACGTTCGTGCTGCTCTTTGCCAAAAAACTCGGCGCCCGCGCCATCGTTACGTCGGGAGACGATCGCAAGCTCGTTCGCGCCCGCGAACTCGGCGCCGACGTCACGATCAACTATCGTACCGATGAGAACTGGTATAAGACCGCGCGAGCGGCGGGACCGATCGATATCGTGGTGGATTCGGTTGGTGCGCAAACGCTGGCCCGCGCGATCGGCGCGGTCCGTCCCGGCGGTCGCGTCGTCATCTACGGAGCGACGCTCGGCGACACGACGATTCGGCCGTTCTCAGTCTTTTGGCATCAGCTCGACGTGCGGGGCACGTCGATGGGTAGTCCGGCTGATTTTCGCGCCATGCTCGCCCTGTTCGAAAGCGGACTTAAGCCGGCGATCGACCGCGTCTTTCCCCTCGCCGAGGTAGTAGAAGCGGCAACCCGCATGGACCACAACGAGCAGTTCGGCAAGATCGTCCTAGAAATTCCGTAGACGACTACGTCACCGAGTATTCGCGCAACTGATCGAGGCGAAGCAACGCGCCGAGTTCGGCTTCGATCGTCGCTGCTTGTTCCTTGCCCACCAGCGACGCCCACGGTGGGTTGAGAATCGCGTTTTCTTGCGTGGTGAGCGCGCGCGGCACCGCTATCGAACGTACGCGTCCCTCGGTTTCGAGCGCCAGGAGATAGGCGAGCATCTGGCGCGCCGCCGCCGGCCACAGCGTTGGGCTAACCTCGGCGTAGATCGAGGCGACCAGCGCCGGAATCGTTTGCGGCTTGCGCTCGAGCGTTTGCAGAAGTTGATTTTCGCGCATCCGGCGATGGGCGATGTACTCGCGCAGCTTTGCGGCCACGTCTCCAACCGGCGGTCCGTGACCACCGTAAATGACGCGCGCTGCGGCGTACTCGTCGAGCAGCCGCTGGAGCGTTCGCTGGTAGAGCCGCATGTCGCCTCCAGGCGGGGCGATGACGACCGTCCCCGTCCCGAGGACGACGTCGCCGGTAAAGAGCGCGCCCTCTTGCGCTTCGTACAACACCAGATGGTCTCGCGTATGACCCGGCGCGTCGACTGCCGTTAACGTGAGATTTCCGAAATGCAGGGCGTCACCGTCCGTAAGCGTGCGGTCGTGCGCGAAGGATGCACTGGAATGTCCGTAGACCGGTGCCTGACTCTGCGCGGCGAGTTGCTTTGCCGCCGGATAGTGGTCGGGATGACCGTGCGTGACAACGATGGCGGCGATGCGGGCGCCGCGATCGCGGGCTGCCTCGAGCAACGCTTGAACGTGGGAACGGATGGCGGGACCAGGGTCGATGCAGATCGCGCGCCCGTCATCGGAAAACAGCAGATAGGAGTTCGTGCCGTCGAGCGTCATCGGCGATGGATTCGGCGCACGCACGACCTGCACGCGAGCCGTCACCAGCGTCCTTCCAGTTCGGCTGACATTTCGTAGCCCGCTCCGCGCGAAGAGAGGCGTGCGACCTTCACGATCGGTTTGCTGCGGGCAAATGCCAGTAAGCTGTCTGCGTCGTTGAACGCAGCGATGCGCTCGAGATGTTTGATCGTCGGATAGACCAGGTGCAAGCGGCCCGCGCGATGCTCGTTTAACGCGCCCGACGGCGAGATCCAGCGTCCGTCGTGCGTTTCGTCGGCATCGGCCAAGGGTGACTGATGCGCGGGCGCGCGCGCCGCAAAGAACAGCGTATCGAAGCGGCGGGGTTCGTCGGGCGGAGTCAGCCAGTGTGAGAATAGTACCAGCGGACGCGCGTCGAGCCGCCAGCCCAAGGCGTCGAGAGCCGCCTCGAACGACTCCTCACCGCGAGCCACTGCGGCGCGCGCGCGCGACAGCTCCTCGCGGCGTTCGTCGATCTGCCGCTCGTCAACGGCCGTACCGCTGCGATCGGTGGCGAAGACGACGCCCGCTTCTTCAAAGAGCTCGCGCAGCGCCGTCGCTGCCAACGCGCGGTCCTCTGAGGCGAGGCGGGGTTCATCGACGTGCAGGCGATGCGCGGCGTCGCCATCTTGTCGATCGAGCGCACCACCGGGAAAGACGTACGCGTCGGGAGCAAAGGCGCTGTGCGAACTGCGCCGCAGCAGGAAGACTTCCAGTCCATCGCTGGCCGTGCGCAAGAGCATGACCGTTGCGGCGCGCCGGATCGGCATTGGTCGCGAGTTGTCGCTCGCTGCGGCGACGTCCTTTCCCACCTCGCCAGCAGCAGACCCCGGCAGCGCCGTCGAAAATTTGCGGAGTGAGAATCGCATTGGGGAGTGACATGCGCGCCGAGCTCACGGATGCGCTCGAGCGGGCGTTGCGCTCGCGCGGCTGCGAAGTCGAATTGATCGGTGCGCTGGCACCCGGCGAGGATGCAGCGTGGCCGTCCGTCGGGCGCCGCGTGGGCGAAGCGGTTGCGGCGCGCCGCTGCGACGCCGGCGTCGTCTGTTGCTGGACCGGAACCGGTGTGAGCATCGCCGCCAACAAAGTCCCCGGCGTTCGCGCCGCGCTCTGCTGCGATGCGGCGACCGCCGAAGGGGCGCGCACCTGGAACGACGCCAACGTGCTGGCGATTGGGATACGCTCGACCTCGATACCGGTTGCGCAAGAGATGATCGACGCGTTTCTGAACGGGAAGCCGACCGACGAGCGCGAGTCCGCCGAAATGATCGACGATCTAAAGTCGCACGACGCCTAGCGCTCCTCTGCATCCTTCCTTCAATTATGTTTTCGCGAAGCAGTCGTGGGAACAATGTCGTGATGAAAATACGCAGGATGTGGTTAGGTCTGAGCGCGCTGCTGGCCCTCGCTTGCACGACGGCGGTGAGCGCTCAAACGGTGGTTAGCAAAGCGGACGCGTCGGCCGACACGGCCTTGGCCGGATCGTTTATCGCCGCGGGCGGAGGAGCGG
>JBPYDW010000335.1:0-3193 GCA_051986335.1 Vulcanimicrobiaceae bacterium
GCAAAAGCGATACTCGTTAGTGCGAGCACCGCGAGCGTTCGTAATCCGGTGCGTTCGAGCGATGCCCACAGCCATCCGCGGAAGAAACCTTCCTCGGTGAGTAACGCTATGGGGATGCCGGCCAGGACGTTTAACGGGAGCGTGAGCAGGAGACTGTGTTGATGGTGCGGTGCCGCGGTGGAGTGCAGAGCTCCCGTTAGTGCTGCGATCGCGGTGATCGTTCCGATGACGGCGATGGGGTAGAGGACCGCAACCGCGTAGCATTGCAAGGCTCGGGCGCGGCCCCACGTCATCGCGACATCGCTCGCCGAGAGCCGCTGCAGCCACCAGAAAAGCAGAAAGAGCGGAAACAGGGGCAACGCACTGAACGCCGACGCACCGCTTGCATCCATCGTCGATGTGATCGCGACGGCGAAGCACCAACCCAGAATGGGCCAAAACCACGACCGTTTCATCGCCCGGTCTACGCGGCGCCGTTCCCCAATGTTTCAGCAATAAAGACAGCGGCCGCACCAGCGGCCGCCCTGCACGATGCGGCTGTTAGTTCTTAATCGCCGGCGTTCCCAGGGCAGGCCCTGGGAACGCGCTGCACGTTATGGCCGGCGGGTCGGATCGTCCGGTCCGCGTACGGGCGGAGCGCCGGGCGTCGTCTCACCCGCAACGCGGCCGGTCTGCGAGTAGACGTTGGTCGTTACGATCTCGCGTTGACGCCGGCTCAAGAGCCAGGCTATCAAACCGATGAGCGCTGCCAGAATCAACAGTCCGATCAGCCACGGCCAGAAGTTGGGTGCCGCCGGCGCCGCCGGCACTGGGACTGCGGCCGGCTGCGGCAGCGTCGCTGCTATTCTGTTGAGACCAACGAGCGTACAGTTGGTAACCGTTGCGGATTGGCCACCAATCCCGTACACGACGTGCGCACCGCAAATGCCGTGCAGCGCGTCGACGGGAACGTATGCCATGCCATGGATCAGGGCCGGTGCGACACTCAGTACCGTCGGGTTGCCTCTAATGCTGGCCGCAGTGTTGCCGGTGTGAATCGTAACTAGTTGGTGACCGCCCATCGACGCGGTTGCGGTCGGCTTGCTGTAGTTGACGACCGCTCCGATGTGTTGCATCGGCGCGCGGAACGGAATTAGCAGATGTCCGGCCTCGGATTGGACCGACGACACGGGCACCCCGTCAAGGGTTACGCTTGCTGCGCGCGCTGTGAGCGCCGAGGACGTGGCAAACGCGGTTGCTATTGAGGCGACGACGGCAGTGCGCACTAAACCGCTCAAGAATCGCTTCATGATTGTACTACCTCCTTAACCACGGGCGAGCGAACCACGACGCAAAGACGGCCGACACTCACGACGCCGGCCGTCTACGCGAATTCGCGATTCTCCGGCCGTATGGAGCGCGCTACGGTTTCCCGGGTTGGTGTCCGACTTCCACCTCTTGCCGCCGCACGGTGTCGGTGATTCTCTCCACCGTGTCCGATCCGGCACGACGGACAACCACTTCTTCGCGAATGCGGGGCACCTTATTGACCACGGCTCGCTCAGCCGTCTCGGTGACGACGACCGTCTTGTCGCTCCAATCGATGTCACCGATATATGCGGGATCTTTTATCGCTCTCCGAACGACATCGGCGTGCTCTTCATGGAGCGTTACCTTTGCCTCGACCGGCTTCTCGATGACATACCGGCGAACGGTGGTAGTTCCAGCATCTATCTGGCGTTTGCCGACCTGCAACTTTTCCTCGGCCAAGCGAATGACATCGTCCGTCGCAGGTGCGACCATTGCGGCCGACGCCGGCAGAACCCCGAGTTTCGTGGCCCTGTTTTCGATATCGACCGGCTTAAGCGTGTTCAGGATCTGTACCGCCTTCGGAGCGTCGGTGTTCGGAACGCGCAGCGTCAGAACGGTGCCGCCGCCATCGACGGCGCGTCCATATACGTGACCCTCGTACTCGACGACGTCTTCGCTGCCGAGCATGCGGTGCCAAAATCCCGGCTGTTTGACGGCTTTCTGTGCCGCCGAATCGATAGCCGTGACGTCATCCTTGGAAATCGAGCTCATATCGCCCTTTGCGAAGCCGGCGTTCGCGAGTGCGTCCATTGCTTGCTGTGCATGAGCCGGCGTATCGAAGACCGAGACGATCTTCTCGTATACCATCTTATTTCTCCCTCTGGGTCGTATTCGAGTTACTGTCATCTGGTGCGAGGCGCGTAACGACCGCCTCCTGATTGCGGAGCGTGACGGTTTTACGGAAATGCTCTTCGTCGCGGACGCGTCGCACGCGGACTTCCTCTTTCAAGATGAGCTGGCGTTGAATTGCGAGCGTTTCTTCAACGACGGGAATGACGATCGTATCGTCTTCGTTCCTAATCGCAGGAATGGCATCGATACGTTTTCCGATTGGGATCGTTTCGACTTCGACGCGCTCTCGGCTGAGAAGCTCGTCGACCAACTTCTCGTGCTCGTGTGTGACGGCGGAGACTTGAACGCGGCCAGTTATGACTTGTCGCTTCTTGACGTCCAAGTCTTCGGAATAGAGCCGAAGGGACTGCTCTTGGGCTCCTAACTGCTCATTGGCCGGGGCGCCGCCGGGCGCGCCCTTTTTCGACATGTCCGCCAACTCTCTGCTCCGATTGCGGCGGAGCAAACCCTAGCCTCGGCTGGCCAGCTCTCGCGGAAAGGAATAATATCGTACCCCGATTTAGCACGCGGTCACAACAGCCTAGCTCGATTAGAAGCAGGCGCGCTAATGCCATCACCGTAAACCCGGCGAGCAGGTAGGTAGTGCAAAGCGGCGCACGGCGGGTAGCTGCACGGCTTTGCGAGTTGCTCCGAGCCGTATCTTTCGTCCGCTGCTAATCGTCGTATAGATAGTGTACCGATCGACCAAACGGAGACCTCACTATGACCGCCACTAAAATGGAGACGCCCCCAATCGTATCGCCGCAGGAATGGGAAGTCGCACGTGCGCAGCTGCTTGTGAAAGAAAAGGCACTGACCCGCGCCCGCGACGCGCTGGCCGCCGAACGCCGGCGTATGCCTTGGGTTGCCGTGGAGAAGAACTACCAGTTCGACGGGCCGCAAGGCAAGGTGAGCTTGCGCGACCTGTTCGAAGGCCGCCGCCAACTGATCGTCTACCGCGCGTTCTTCGAGCCGGGAGTTTACGGCTGGCCGGACCATGCGTGCCGCGGGT
>JBPYDW010000336.1:0-3937 GCA_051986335.1 Vulcanimicrobiaceae bacterium
AAATTCGTTCCCGCATTTTGCGCGCTGCTGGCAAGCGCAGCGTGCTCCGCCGGCGGCACGGGCGGCCCGCCGATCACCTCGGTCAATCCGGTAAGCCCAAGTTACGGTGCGCTGCAATTTGCAGTGGGCACGGCTAATATCTATGGGACCGGTCAGCCCGAACTCAACGTCGTTTCGACGTTTCGTCAAAACAACGGCGCCAGCGCCACCGGCGTCAACACGCCAACGATCTCCGGGCCATTCACATTTATGAGCCCTTCTGAGGCCGCATCTTCAGGCGCATCGGCGGATCCATACAGCACGGTTCTGACGCCGGGCAACGCCGTACCGGGGCCGAGCCTCTCCGACGTGCGCAGCGTCGACAAGATCGCCGGGACGCCGCAAACCGTGCAGCCGGGAACGCCGAACTGCGACGGCAGCAACGTGCCGGCCGGCTTCATCTCCTGTCCGGCGGGCATCGCTCCCAACACCACCACGTTCGGCCAGAGCGGCGGTGTCTTCGCGATGGGATTGGGGCCATACAACGCCGTTGCAGCAAACGGGACCGCCAACAGTTATCAGCCGTACGCCCAACCGTTTTTTCAGACAAATGCAATCCCAGCGAACACTCATTTGGCGTTCATTCCGTGGGGCGGTCCGCCGGCATTCGATCCCAATAACGACGGCATGGGCGAGCGCGACGGCCTGGCGATCACGAGCGGGCTCGATGGATTCAATAATCCGTTTCCGCTGGGCGTCGGCGAGGGCATCACCGCCTTCGACGGTTTGCGTCCAAGCGCGGGCCAATACACGCTGAGCGTCGCAATTTCAACCGTCGGCACCGGCGGTTCGGTCACGACCTCGACACTGACGGCGAGCGCGCAACTGCATTCGCTGACGGTATTGCCGGCGATAACCGCGCCGGCTGTGACCCCCGACGCAAATGGCGACGGCGGTGCAACGTTCGTAACGTCGCTTCCGCCCGGCGTCACCGACGCATACGTGCAGATCGTCGACTACGGTCCCGGCGGCGGCCCGAACAACGGTGCGGCTTCGAACCCGACGAATTGCCAGGGCCAGCGCGGCACGCTCTTTGCACCGGTCTACTACACGATCCATATCACGACTGCGACGGCCCGAGCCTACGCGCTGTCGAAAGTCCACGGACCGAATCTCGATACAACCGGCGGCGTCAACGGGCCGAAGCAGCCCGCACCCGCGCTTTGCACCGCTGCGCAGAACACGGCTGCAACCGGCACTGCGACGCCGGCCGACGACTACGTGGTGCAGATGATCGGCTTCGACTATCCGGCATATCAGGCGGCGCTAGGGCTGACGCAAGCAACGACGCCGGAGAAGCCGCCGTTGACCGGGCCAAACGGGCAAGCCGATATCACCATTTCGGTGCCGATGGAACAAGACGCGGGCGGACCGCCGGTTCCGGCGCTGGCGCGGCGCAATACGCGGCCGGCGCTGCACTTCCGTCACCGGTGACGATACCGGCGCTCATCATGGCAATGGTGACGAGCACGCTCATCACCATTCATGTTGATGCGTCGCCGGCGCATCGCCTCAACGTCTTTCGACCGGATCGGGCGATCGGCACCGGCGTCGACTCCGACCCCGAAGGAAAGATTCCGCTGCTCTACTCTCCGTCGCGCACGAAGCTGATGCTGTCCACCGGGCTGGGAGCGATCAGTTACCGGCTCTACACCGAGTTGTCGATTCAGGATTGGCACTGGAACCCGAGCGGCTCGTACAGCGATGGCGCCCGGCACGAGGGCTACTGGACCAGCAGCGCGCAACTCGGCGATTCGATCACCGATTCGTTCGGTTACCGCCTGCCACATCGCGGCTCGACGCGCGATCAAGGCGATGATGACGACTATTCGCGCATCGACGACGGCGATCCGACGACGTATTGGAAGAGCGATCCGTACCTCACCCGCGCCTACACCGGCGAGCCAGACTCGGCCAACCCGCAATGGGTCGTCGTCGACTTCGGATCGCCGCAGCCGATCGATGCGGTGCGCATCGTCTGGGCGAATCCATACGCTACCAACTATCGCATCGAGTATTGGGTCGGCGACGGCGACGCGATCGTCGATCAAGCCAACGGCTCGTGGCATGCGTTCAACGGCGGCGACGTCTCCAACGGTACCGGCGGCGACGAGCTGCGCCGCATCTCGGCGCCGGTCAACACGCGCTTCCTGCGCATTATCATGAGCGCGTCATCCGAGACGTGCGACTCACACGGCGCCGCCGACCCGCGCGACTGCATGGGCTACGCCATCTCCGAGCTGTACGCCGGAAAACTCGACGCAAACGGTCAGCTTCACGACGCGATGGTTCATTCGCGCTGCGGTGGGAACCCGGCGTCGACCCGCTGCACCGGGCATCAGACGATCGTCTTTACCTCTTCGACCGATCCCTGGCACGGTGAGGCCGATCGCGTGCGCAACGGCCAGGATCAGCCGGGCCTCGACCTGATCGCGCGCAGCGCAATCACCCGCGGGCTGCCGACGATGTATCCGGTCCCGCTCTTTTACAGCACGCCGGAGAACGCCGCTGCCGAAGTGCGCTACATGGAGGCTCGCGGCTATCGGATCTCGCGAATCGAGATGGGCGAGGAGGTCGACGGTCAGTACGCCTTGCCCGAAGATTACGGGGCGCTCTACGTTGAGTTTGCCGACGCTATTCATCGCGTCGATCCCAACGTCAAGCTTGGCGGTCCGGTCTTTTCGGGCGTCAACAAGGACATCACCGTCTGGCCGGACGCCGATGGCGATTCGTCATGGCTGCACCGCTTCATAAAGTACCTCAAGCGGCGCGGCCACATGCGCGATCTGGCGTTCATGTCGTTCGAGCACTATCCGTTTCGCAACTGCGACGCGGGCGACACGTTGCAGCAAGATCTGCTCGCCGAGCCGCAGCTCGTTCGCGACATCGTCGCTACCTGGCGCAACGACGGCGTTCCCAGCAGCCTGCCGCTCTACATCAGCGAGTCGAACTTCTCGGCCGATGGAACGAGCGCGTCGCAGCGAGTCGCCGGCGCGCTGTGGGCCGCCGACTGGATCGGCACGTCGCTCCAGTCGGGCGTCGACGGCATTACCTATTACCAGATCGAACCCGAGCCATTGGGGCGTAGCCGCGAATGCGGGACATGGGGCGCATACAATCCGTTCTTGATCGGCGACGACTACAGCGTCCACGGTTACGGCGCCGCCTACTATGCGGACCGGCTACTCACCCAAGACTGGGCGCAGCCCGGCGATACGCCGCAGGCAATCTTTCCGCTGACAACGTCGCTGGGTAACGATCTTGCGGCCGTAACCGCCTACGCTTTGCGCCGTCCAGACGGAACGTGGTCGGTGCTGATCGATAACAAGGACGCAATCGCCCACGACGTCGCGGTCGCATTTTCCGACGGCCCGCGCACGCGGCATTTTGCCGGCACGGTTACGATCGCGACGTTCGGCGAGCAACAATACCACTGGCCGGCAACCGATCCGGCCGCTCTGCCTTCGCCCGATCGCGGCATCGCCCGCGCAGCGATGGAGGCGCGCCCGCAGTTCACCGTACCGGCCTACTCGCTGGAAGTGATTCGCGGAGCGATCCGCTAGGTGCGTCGCTGGGTGCGCATCGCTGCAATCGTAGCCATCGCCGGCGGCATAACGGCGGCGCCGATGCACGGCCAGACTTCTTCAGATATCGTCGTCGTCACCGTCGATACTCTGCACCCGTTGCGAACGCTGCGGCCGCTCGACGCGCTCGGCTCGACCGTCGACAAGGAGCCGGCCGGCTCCATTCCCAGCCTCTACTCCAAGCACAACATCGACTCAATGCTGGCAGCGGGATACGGATGGTTGAGCTATCGGCTGTTCACCGAACTATCGTCGCAGGATTGGCACTGGAACCCGGCCGGGTCGTTTAGCGCCGGCGATCGTGGCTACTGGAC
>JBPYDW010000337.1:0-4399 GCA_051986335.1 Vulcanimicrobiaceae bacterium
AACGAAATGGAATCGGGCACGATAACTCCTATGAATGCTTCTTAATTTTTTGCTCTTTATTGAACCGCCCCAGGTTCGGGCCACCGTCCCCAATGGCCTGGAAATGCGAGGCTGAGCCGAGAAAGCGCCACAAAAATGTGTCAATTTTGACACATTTTTGTATAATTGGCTTATGGACGATCTTTTTGGCTCCAGGGTCCGTACCGACGTGCTCGTCGCGGTCGCTCGCCTGCGCGATTCGTACATCTCCGAGATCAGCCGCGTTCTTGACCTGCAGCCAACCGAAGTCAGGCGCGCCGTCAGTTCGCTCGAGCGCGCTGGAGCGGTAGGTTCGCGGCTTGTGGGTCGCGCGCGTATCGTCCAGCTCGAGCCGCGCTACTGGGGAGCTGGAGAACTCTACGCTCTGCTCCTGCGACTGAGCGAGCTCCCGAGGCTGCGCGAGCGCTGGGTCTCGGTCCGACGTAGGCCGCGCGCGATTGGAAAACCGCTGTGAATCTCGAGGGGAAAACGCTCGCCGAGGTCGCGGCCATCGTGGACCGGCAGATGTATGATCACGGAATGCGCGTCGTAGTGGTCGGCGGAAGCGCCATCACAATACACGTTCCTGACGTCTACACGTCGGAAGACATTGACCTCGCGATCACAACCGGAATCGACAAGCGGCGCATCTCCGCGGCGCTGCGAACCGCGGGTTTTGTTCAAGACGGCAGAGCGTTTAGGAATGCAACAACTCGATATACGGTCGATATCGTTGCCGATGCACCGTTTGTCGGCGACCGGCCGATCACGGATTACGAGCAGATCGAGACGCCCTCTGGCAGCGTAACCGTACTCCGCCTAGAGGATGCGGTCGCCGATCGCATCGCCGCGTTTCTCTATTGGAACGACTCTCAGTCACTCGACGTCGCGGAGCGAGCGGTCGCTGCCGGGCGCAGCAAGTTTTCTCTCGAGCGACTAGAAAGCGTCGTTTCGCAATTGGATCATCGAGGGTTTGATCTGGAAAAACGTTTTGAGCTAGCGCTGGCGCGGCTGCGCGCTGCATATCGGTCGCAGTCGGGCCAATCGGGGAATGCAGCGCCCCAATGAGTATGTTGATGATCGCACGCGCGGCGACGTGTTTCGTGCTCTGCCTCACGCTTGCAACTACGCCTTCCCTGCAACGACCCGGCAGCAATTCGCCTTCGGCCGGCGCGCATGCCATGGTTGTGACCGAGCAGCATCTAGCAACGCAAGTCGGCGTCGACGTGCTCAAGTCGGGCGGAAATGCGATCGATGCGGCGGTTGCGGTCGGCTACGCGCTGGCGGTCGTCGATCCGTGCTGCGGCAATATCGGCGGCGGCGGTTTCATGCTGATTCGCATGCAGGACGGTCGCGAACGGTTTATCGATTTTCGTGAGAAGGCACCGGCGGCGGCTACCCGCGACATGTATCTCGATGCAAGCGGCAACGTCGTTTTGCAGCGTTCGCGCAAGGGGTGGCTGGCGGTCGGCGTTCCGGGCACCGTGTTGGGTCTGGAAACTGCGCGCGAGCAGTTTGGAACGATGTCGCGTGCGGCCTTGCTCGCACCGGCGATACGCCTTGCTAACGGCTACGTCGTGAGTTCGGGCGATGCACTTTTATTCTCCGAAGCCGCGGCGCAAGACCACGGCCCCTACGCGTTCCCGGATCAGCCGGGCGAACGCGCGGTCTTCATGGCCGGCGGACATCTACCGCGCGCCGGCGACACCGTCATTCAACCCCAACTGGCGGCCTCGCTCGAGCAGATCTCGCGCAACGGTCCGGATGCCTTCTATCGCGGTCCGATCGCGCGGGCGATCGTGGACGCGAGCGACGCCCACGGCGGTGTCCTAAGCACCGCCGATTTCGCCGGCTATCGCATCGAAGAATCGTCCCCGCTGCATTGCACGTTCCACGGCTACGACATCGCGTCGGCGCCGCCGCCGAGTTCGGGCGGCATTACGCTGTGCGAGATCCTGAACGTCATAGCACCCTACCCGCTGGCGCGCTGGGGTTGGCACAGTTATGCCGCGACGCACTACGTCGTCGAGGCCGAGCGACGCGCTTTTGCCGATCGCAACGCGTACTTGGGCGATCCGGATTTCGTACGCGATCCGGTGCAGGCGCTGCTCGATCCGGCATACGCATCGAAGCTGCGGGCGCAGATCGCGCCGCTGGCGGCAACGCCGTCGAAGGACGTTCACCCGGGACTCAACGTCGCCGTGCACGAGAACGGTGACACCACGCACTACTCGATCGTCGATAAGGACGGCAACGCCGTCGCCGTCACCTATACGCTGAACGCCTGGTTCGGTGCCGGCGTGGTCGCCGGCAACACCGGTTTCTTTCTCAACGACGAGATGGACGACTTTACCGCCAAACCGGGAACGGCAAACATGTTTGGCTTGGTTCAGGGCGAGCGCAACGACGTAGCGCCCGGCAAACGGCCGCTGTCGTCGATGACGCCGACGATCGTAACGCGCGACGGCAAGCTGGTAATGGTCACCGGCAGTCCCGGCGGCGCCAAAATCATCACGATCGTCTTGGAGACGGTGCTGAATGCGCTCGTCTACGACATGAACGTCGTGGCAGCGGTCGACGCGCCGCGCCTGCACATGCAATGGTTGCCCGACGAAGTGGAATATGAGTCCGGTGCGCTCGACGCTCCGACGCTGCAACGTCTGCAGGCAAACGGATACACGCTGCGCGAGAGTTCCGCCTGGGGTTCGGCGCAGGCGATCATGGTCGACCCGTTGACCGGAATGCTCTACGGCGGCTCGGATCGCCGGCGGGCGAGCGGTCTCGCGTTGGGCTACTAGTGGCTTACGCGCCGTGCGCTTGTGCGTGACCGGGCCCGGCTAGCCACTGCAGGATGTCCGCGCTGAACTTGGGATTGTAGGTGCCGACTTTGCCGGCCATCACCCGGTTATAGCTATCCTGTTGCGTCGCTGCAACATCGAGGTAGTGATCCATGTCGGCGATGGTGTCCAGCGTTGCCAACCCCGGATGCAGACCGTTGACGATGCCGGCGATCCGCAACGCGTCGTTTTGGTCGACGACGAAATCCGACGCGCCGTAGATGACGAGTACCGGAATTTGGACGTGCATCCACGGCTGGGCGAGATTGAGCGCGGCGATCTCTTGGATATATGCATCAGGAACGGGATATTGCAGGAACTGGGCGCACTCCGGTTCCGATTTGACGATGCTCGCCGACGATTCCTTATCGATCAAGAAGCGGTGAGCGCAACGCTCTTTGATCCGCAGCAGCGAATCGACGTCGGCCGGCGAGGTCCCGGCAAGCGGAAACTGGCGGCGGTCGTTCAGCAGTTCGTACTCGATCCAATTGCGCGCCACGCCCTCGGCGACGATCAGGCCGGCCAGGTGCGCGTGTTGAGCCAGCCGCGGTGCAATGACCGTGCCGATGCTATGCCCAAAGATATACAAGCGATTCGGATCGACGTGCTCGTCTTTGGCGAAAGCCGCCAGGGCGACGTCGTAGCTATGCTCCTCGGTGGTAAAGTCGACCGTGCTGCACGGAGGGCCCTGACTGTCGCCGATGCCGCTCTTTTCCAAGCGCATGGTGACGAAGCCGTGCCGGCTGAGGTCGTGGGCCAGATTGCGATACTCCTCCGGGACCGTGGTGTCGATCGTAAAGCAGCCGATCCCGCCGATGAAGAAGACGGCCGGATGCCGTCCGCTCGAAGCGTGCGGCACCGTGATGAGCGTACGGCGCAGCGTTCCGTCGACGGTGACGGATTCGTAGAGCGTGTCGACCTGCGGATCCATCTCTTCCGCTGCCGGCTTCAGATGCGCGACGACCGTCGACTGCGCGCCGTTGCGCAAAACGACCAACGTGACGGTTGCGTTCCTTGCCACACGCAGGTGGTCGATGAGTTGCGCGAATGTCGAGAGCGGTATGCCGTCGATGCTCAGAAGCACATCTCCCGGCGCAATTCCGGCTTCCGCCGCGGCCGATGATGGCCCGACTTGGGTCACCACCACGTGACCGTTTTGATTTACCAATGCGACACCGAGGGACCCGCGCCGGGGGAGCTGATCGGCGCGCGCGCATTGCAGGGACAGTACGAGGGCGACGGCGACACTGAGAAGTAGCTTCATCACTGGAAAATGCTAGCACGCCGCTACTGCGATGTCGCTAAACGTTCCATCAATATGCCGTGGTGCGGGGAACGCCGCCCGGCAAGCCCGGTCCCCCAGGGGGAGGGAGCGTTGAGCGGGTATGGACAGACCCTATGTCCTCTCTATCGCCCGAGAAGCTGCGCGAGCTTCAACTCAAGGCTAACGACGTGCGCCAGGGCATCATCCGGTCGCTCCTAGCCGCCGGCTCCGGTCACTCGGCCGGACCGCTCGACATGGCCGACGTGTTTACCGCGCTGTA
>JBPYDW010000338.1:0-3003 GCA_051986335.1 Vulcanimicrobiaceae bacterium
TGCGGTTCGGGGGCGCATCCCGGTGGCTGCGTCAGCGGCTTTCCGGGAAAACGTGCAGCGGCCGCGATCGTGCGCGAGTTACAAGTAGCCGTATGAGACACATCAGTGTGAGCGAGCCGCTCTATGACTACATTGCAGATTTGGTTCACGAGCAGCCGGTCTTGGGAGAGCTGCGAGAAGCCACCGCGCCGATGCCCGACGCCGGCATGCAAATTGGCCGCGAGCAGGGCGCGTTCATGGCCTTGCTGGCAAAGGTAATCGGCGCTCGGAATTATCTGGAGGTCGGCGTCTTTACCGGGTACAGCTCGCTGGTGATGGCGCTTGCGCTGCCGCCCGATGGCCATGTGACTGCGTGCGACGTCAGCGAGGACTTTACGGCGATCGCGCGCCGCTATTGGCAGCGAGCGGGCGTTGCCGGCAAGATCGACCTGCAGCTGGCGCCCGCGCAACAGACGCTCGACCAGCTCCTGGCCGGCGGCGCGGCGGGCACCTACGACATCGCTTTTATCGATGCCGATAAAACCGGCTACGATGGCTATTACGAACGGTGCTTGCGGTTGGTGCGCGGCAACGGACTCATTCTGCTGGACAACATGCTGTGGAGCGGACGCGTGGCCGAGCCGAGCGTGAACGACGCCGACACCGTGGCGTTGCGCGCGCTCAACGAGAAGATTGCCAAGGACCCGCGAGTCGATTCCGTATTATTGCCGATCGGTGACGGCGTCGTCGTAGCGCGCAAACGATGAGGCACATCAAGCTCAGCGACGCGCAGGCCGCTTCGCCAACACCCGGCTCGCTGGCGGCAACGCTGGCGCAGTTCCCCGACGCCGTGCTCGAATATTACGCACCGGCCGGTGATGACGCCCAGAACCCACACACGCGCGACGAGATCTACGTCATCGCGCAGGGCAGTGGCGCGTTGGTGATCGATGGCCGCAAGCATGCGTTCCAGACCGGCGACGTCTTCTACGTGCCGGCGCATGCGCCGCATGTCTTCATCGAGTGCAGCGCCGACTTTGGCACTTGGGTGCTGTTTTACGGTCCTGAAATTCCAGCATCCCAAGGAACCTAAGCGATGCGCGTCGTCTGCGTAGGCGGTGGTCCGGGCGGACTGTATTTTTCGCTGCTGCTCAAACAGCGCTTCCCATCGTGGCAGGTCGAGGTATACGAGCGGAATCGGCCGTTCGATACCTTCGGCTGGGGGGTCGTGTTCTCGGATGCGACGATGGGTAACTTGCGCGAGGCGGATGCGCCCACGCACGACGCGATCGTTGCTTCGTTCGCGCACTGGGACGACATCGCGATCTACTTCGGCGGCAAGCGCATCGTGTCGGGAGGCCACGGCTTCTGTGGCATCGCGCGCAAACGGCTGCTCGGCATTTTGCAAGAGCGCGCAGCCGAGGTGGGCGTGGAGTTGCACTTCGAAACGGAAGTCGCCGATACGGCGCAGCTGGGCGAGGCCGGCCTGATCGTTGCTGCGGACGGCATCAACAGCCGCATTCGCGCTGCTCGCGCCGACGTTTTCAAACCGAGCTTGGACCAGCGACGCTGCCGGTTCGTCTGGCTTGGCACGACGTTGCCGCTCGACGCCTTTACGTTTTTGTTCGAGCGTACGGAGCACGGGTGGTTCACCGTGCACGCCTACCGCTTCGACGAGACGACGAGTACGTTTATCGTTGAGTGCCGTGAAGAGACGTGGCTCGCGCATGGCCTGGACACGGCCGACACCGCACAGACGATCGCCTTTTGCGAGAATTTGTTCGCCCGTTATTTGGATGGCTACACGCTGATGGCCAACGGCGCGCACCTGGGCGGCCGCGACTGGATTAGATTTACGCGCGTCTTCAACGAGCGCTGGGTCGACGGCAGCGTGGTGCTCCTCGGCGACGCCGCGCATTCGGCGCACTTTTCGGTCGGTTCGGGAACCAAGCTGGCGATGGAGGACGCGATCGGCCTGGCCGACGCCTTGCAGGTCTGGCCGGATCTGCCCAGCGCGCTCGCCGAGTACGAGGAGAACCGGAAGATCGAGGTGCTGCGCCTGCAAAACGCCGCCCGCAACTCGACGGAGTGGTTCGAGAGCGTCGCCCGGTACTCGGTACTTCCGCCTGAGCAATTTGCCTATAGCTTGCTCACACGAAGCCAGCGGATCGGTCACGAGAACCTGCGTTTGCGCGATAACCTCTACGTCGAGCGGTTAGAGGGCTGGTTCGCGCAGCACGCGTACGCGCGTGCGCGACTCGGCGAGACGACGACTGCCCAAGCGCCGGTTCCGCCGATGTTCACCCCTTACCGCTTGCGCAAACTCGCGTTGCGCAACCGCGTTGTCGTGTCTCCCATGGACATGTACAGCGCGGTCGACGGTATGCCCAACGACTTTCATCTGGTGCACCTCGGCGCCCGCGCTTTGGGCGGCGCGGGGTTGGTCTACACCGAGATGGTCTGCGTGTCCGCGGACGGGCGCATCTCGCCCGGCTGCACCGGCATCTACACCGACGAGCAGGCGCAGGCGTGGGAGCGCATCGTGGATTTCGTGCACGAGCGCAGCCAAGCGAAGCTCTGTTTGCAGGTCGGTCATTCCGGGCCGAAAGGCTCGACCAAACTGATGTGGCACGGAATGGACGAGCCGCTGGAATCGGGCAACTGGCCGGTAGTCGCCCCGTCGCCGATCCGCTATGCGCCGGTGAATCAGCTGCCGCAAGAACTCGACCGCGCCGCGATGGATGCGATCCGTGACGAGTTCGTCGCTGCAGCGAAGCGTGGAGCGCACGCGGGGTTCGACATGCTCGAGCTGCACTGCGCGCACGGATACTTGCTCTCGTCGTTCATCACGCCCCTGCGCAATCACCGGACCGACGAGTACGGCGGCTCGCTGGAAAATCGTCTGCGCTATCCGCTCGAGGTGTTTCGCGCGATGCGGGCGGTGTGGCCGGAAGACAAGCCGATGTCGGTGCGCATTTCGGCGACCGATTGGGCCGACGACGGCATCACCGGCGAAGCTTCGGT
>JBPYDW010000339.1:0-17614 GCA_051986335.1 Vulcanimicrobiaceae bacterium
TGATGCCGACGCACCGTCCGTGCAGATCGTGCCAGGCCGAATCGAGAAAGACTTCATCGCCGAGCGTAATTGCCGCCGGCGGAAGCGTGCCCGCCCGCAGCGGAGCCAGTGAGATCGCGGCCAGAAGAACCGCCGTCAAAACGCGTTTCACCATCGCGCCTTTCGACGACACCGTATTGTCATCCTGAGCGCAGGTCGCCGCAGGCGACCGCAGTCGAAGGACCGCCACCTGACTCGCGCGCGTCGCGACGCGTAGGGTGCAACTAGTGCGTCTCCGCGCCACTCGTCGCGCCACCTCCTGTGACGCTCCTGTTCGCGGCGCTCGCGCGGGCGAACGAAGTTCTGAACCAAGTCGCGCATCCTGCGCAAGGCCCGCGCTCGTCGCAGCGCGCGTCACCGCACCAACTGCACCGTCGCTTCGCGTGCCGACGTTGTACTAGATGCTCCATTCGTAGGAGTTCCAAAACGGCGTCACGGCATGCGCCGGTTTGTAGTTGCGCAGATCGGTGTTGACGATGTCGAACTCGCGCTGATACCACAGCACGATGATCGGCAGATTGCGCGATAGCGCCTCTTGCACTTTGTCGTAGTCGGCTTTGCGCGAGGCGCGGTCGTAGTGGGTCAGCGCGTCGCTTTCGGCGGCGTCGACGTCGCGATTGCAAAAGCCGTAGACGTTCCAGCCGGCGGGAGGTTTCATCGAACAGAGAAACAGGATCGAATCGTCGGGATCGGTCCCGTTCGCCCAGTTCTCAAAGATCGCATCGAATTTTCCCGACTGCTCGATGCCGCCTTGGCTGAGCGTAGCGTACAGTTGTGCCGACGAGTAATTCTTGATCGCGACGTCGACGCCCACTTTACGCCACATCGACTGCAGCAGCACCTCGGTCTCCGACGCCGTCGTCGACCCGGTAAAGCTCACCAGCGTCAGTTGCAGCGGCTGACCGTCCTTGCTGCGCATACCGTCGGGTCCGGTGCGCCAGCCGGCCGCGTCGAGCAGCGCGGCCGCTCTGAGGGGATCATAGGGGTAGCGCTGCACGTTGCGGTCGTAGGCCCAAAAGAACGGCGGCTGATCGCTGTCGCCGGGCATCTCGATGCCGTGGGTGACCTTGTCGATGATGGCGTTGCGATCGGTCGCGTAGGCGAGCGCCTGTCGCACGCGCACGTCGCGCAGTGCCGGCATGCTCGTATTGAAGCCAATGTCGGCAAAGCGCGTAAACGGCGCCAGAACGACCCGGGTTCCGGGAATGTTGCGAAGCGTTTGTGCCAGCGCCTCGGAAGCGCGGAAATAGAAATCGATCTCGTGCGACTGCGTGAGCGCAGCGAGGGTGTTGTCGTTTTCGATGATGTGGTATTCGATGCGGTTCAGCTTGGGAGGGCCGCGCCAATAGTGCCGGTTGGCCTCGAAGCGGATCAGCGAGCCGTGCTGATACTCGACGACCCTGAACGGCCCGGTTCCGACTGGCATCGAGTTGAAAGCGATGCGGTTGATGTTCGGGTATTTCGCCAGCAGGTGCTTGGGCAAAATGCAATTGCTGTGATTGGTCAGCGTGAAGAAATTGGATACGAACGGTGCGAAGCGGTGTTTGAGATGGACGCGGATCGTATAGTCGTCGATCTTGTCGATGCGCGAGACGATGTCGTAGCCGAAGCGGCTGACCACCGCATTCTGCGGATTCATCATCTGCTGCCAGGTATATATGACGTCGTCGGCACTAAAGGGTGCGCCGTCCTGCCAGCGCACCCCGCGGCGCAGATGGTAGGTCACCGACAACCCATCCTTGGCGATATCGCCGTTCTCCAAGGTTGGAACGCGCAGCGCCAGTTCCGGAACGTACTGGTTGCGATCGCTCCAATTGAACAGATAGCCGGCCCAGAACATCGAGAGATCGAAGTCGACGGTCTGCGTCGCCAGCAGCGGATTGAGATTCTCGGGGTTCTGCCGGCTGGCCATGCGCAGCACGCCGGGTAATGTCCAGGGATTTCGTCCGCCGGCCGTGCCGTTCTGAGCGACGCGCGTGCAGCCGAACGCGGCAACGCAAAGCATCGCGGCGGCGATGCAAGCCAAGGCCCGCCGCACCTCAGTGATGATCCCGGCGGGGCCGCGTCACTCGAGCGCGCATCTCGTCGATGAGCTCGACGATGCCCTGGGCGGCGGCCGCCAGCAAGCGGCGGCCCTTCTCTGCGGTCGCTTTGGTGGGGTCGCCCATCACGCCGCTCTCGCTGAGCGTGCTCCAATTCTCCATCATGACCAACGGCCCATCGCCACCGACGAGGTCGGTCCAATAGTTCTTGCTGGGGCGATGCGAGAGCTCGTGCTTCGCTTTCGACATGTCGACGAGATCGGGTTTGATGGCAAGGTAGAGCGACGTCTCGAACTCGCAAGCATGGTTCATGCCGCCGATCTCCTCGGATTCGCGCAGCGATTCGGCGACCTCGCGCACTCCCGGCGCGGCCCAGTAGTTCACCGCCGCCGCCAACGCGTCGGTTTGCACGGTCGTCAGCCGGGCGATGATGTCGATGAAGGGTGTGTTGCTGCCGTGTCCGTTGACGATCAAGATGCGCTTGAATCCATGGTGGGCCAAGCTGGTGCAAACGTCCACGCCATAGCGGATCAAGGTCTCGGCACCGATGGTAATCGGCCCGGGAAAATCCATATGATGCGGACTATACCCGTGATTGATCGCCGGAACGAGCACCGCGCGGTCGGCTGCGCGCAAGACCGCTTCCTCGCACACCGTCGTGCACAGCAGCAGGTCGGTGTCGATGGGCAAATGCAGCCCGTGATCCTCGATTGTGGCGATCGGCACGACCGCGACCCGGTCCGCTGCCGCGGCTTCCTTTATTTGGGGCCAGGTCATCTCGCCGTAGCGGTACTTTGCGCTCATGGGTCGCCGCTATTCGCGCAGCGCCGCGCCGGTCATTCTCACGCGGCCGTCGGCGACGCGAAGAGCGGTGCCGCGGCGACGTCGAGCACGCCGGCTGAGCGAGCGCGGGAGAAAAGCTCGTGCACCGCGGCGATGCCGTCCTCGCCGATATCGTCGCTATAATCGTTGACGTACAGATCGATGTGCTTGCGCATCACCTCGTCGCTCATCTCGGTGGCGTGGGCGCGCACGTACGGCATGATCGCCGGCTCGTTGGCTCGTGCGAACGCGAGGCTGCCGCGCACCGCGTCGTTGAGCAGGGCGGGATCCGCTACGTCGTTGCGCGCCAGGATCGCACCGAGCGGAATCGGCATGCCGGTCTGCGACTCCCACCAGTCGCCCAGATCGATCAGCGATATGAGCCCGGCCTCGGCGTAGGTGAAGCGCGACTCGTGGATGATCAGCCCGGCGTCGACGCTGCCATTTGCCACGGCGGCGACGATGCGGTCGAAGCGCATCGGCACCGCGCGTAACCCGGTGCCGAGCGCCAGTTGCAGCAGCATGAACGCCGTCGTGCGTTCGCCGGGAATGGCGATCGCCGCATCCTTGAAAGCAGCCACGTCGCTTCCGCCGCCCGATCGCGCGACCAGCAGCGGGCCACAGCCGCGGCCGAGCGCACCGCCGGCGCGCAAGATGCGATAACCGTCCATCAGGAACGGGATCGCGCCGTAGCTGACCTTGACCAACTCGAACTCGTGCCGGGCCGCCGCGCGGTTGAGCTCGTCGATATCTTCGAGCCTTACGCTGACGGGCGGTGCGTCGCGCAGCAGCCCGTTGGTGAGGGCGGCAAAGATGTACGTGTCGTTCGGGCACGGCGAGTACGCCAGCCGTAACGCCCGCTCAACCATAGGCCTCCAGCAACATCGGAAGCAACACGTTCATGATCGTTTGCAGACCGGCGACACCGGCGGAAAAATCCCATCCGCTAGCGGCGCGATCGCCCACGCGATTGGAGATGCCGCGCACTTCGATTGCCGGCACGCCGGCGATCTCCGCGGCGCGCAGCACGCCGAACCCTTCCATCGATTCGACTTGGGCTCCCAATCGCTGTAGGCGCGCCGCGGTCGCGTCGGTCGCGGTGACGCGGCTGACGGTGATGCCGCGCACGACTTGGAAGCCCAGCTCGGCCAAACGGTCGACCAGGCCCAGATCCGAACCGACGCGATCGACGGCATGCAATTCGTCGGGCAAGGGAATCGGTTCGCCGGTCTCCAGGTTGAGCTCGGTCATCTCCTCGGAAACGATCACGCCGTCACCCACAGCCGCGCCGGCGTCCAGCGCGCCGGCGATGCCGGCGTTCACAACCTGGTCGTAGGGGCTCTGCGCCAAGGCGCGCGACACGTTGGCCGCGGCCTCGACCGCGCCCAGGCCGGTAACTAAGACCTCGACGTGCGGACGCGGCTCGAGGAAAGCTAGTTCCTTCGCTACCGCGCAGACTATCAAGATCATGTTTCACCGCGCTCCGATGTATTTATGCGTCTGCAGGGACAGGCGAAAGCGCCGCGGATGCGCTTTGGCATATTCGAGCGCGAGCGCGACGTTGGCCGGCTTGTTTCCCTCGGGCTGCAGCAAGATCGTTTGCTTGTCGGCAAAGAGCGGCAGATGCTCCTCGGGGATTCGCTCGTCAACGATGAGCTTGGCTTCATCTGCGCGCCGAGCCATGCGAGCATCGACGCGCTCTTTTGGAGAGACGCAGAGCCACACGTCGGCCGGCAGGTCGGTATAGATCGTGCCGTTCGATTCGATGTGCACGCGGCGTCCGTCGGCGCGCAGCGCGGCGATGAGCGCCGGCGTTGCGGCTTGGGCCAGCGGCTCGCCGCCGGTGAGAATCACCATCGGGCAGTCTCCGCCCGCTTCGCGAACTTGACGCACCACGTCGTCGACGCCGGCAATTGACCGCAGCGAATAGTCGGTATCGCAGAAATCGCAGGCGAGATTGCAGCCGGCCAGGCGGACGAAGACGGCCGGGGTTCCGGTCCACGTGCCTTCACCCTGAATGCTGTAGAAGATCTCGGACAGTTGGACGGCGCTCACGGAACGAAGTCGTCTCGGCGCAACGTTGCGCACGAGGTCTCGGTCTCCCACACCACGAGTTCGTCGAGCCCCGAGAGGCGTGGCGTCAGGCGTTCCCACACCCACAACGCGATCCGCTCGGCGGTCGGATTCTCGATGAAGTCGTTGAGATTCTGATGATCGAGCACGTCGATGACGTGCGAGCGAACGATCTGCGCAATCACGTCGAAGTCTTCGATCATCCCTCGCGCCGGCCCGTCGGTCTGCAACGGCCCGCGCACCGCAACTTCCAGCCGGTACGAGTGCCCGTGCACCTGCGAGCACTTTCCGGGATGAAACGCAAGTGAATGAGCGGCCTCAAAATGGAAATGCTTGCGGATCTGCATCTGCGCCGTACGTCAGGGAGCAGCGCGCAGATCGATCGCTCCGGTCGTCGTCGACAGGTCGATCTTTGCCGAGCCGGTGCCGAGTTTGCCGTCGGCAATGGCGCCGATCATACTCGACCGCGCCGTCGGGATCGAGAAGTCGGTCGAAAACGCCCCGACCGTGCTTCCGGCGTGGACCGTCGCATCGCTGTCTTTCGGGATGGTGAGCGTAATGGCGCCGGTAGTGGCGTGCAGGATAACCGAACGATCGCCTTCGACTCTGGGCAGCGAGGCTTCGATGGTGCCGGCCTGCGATTGAACGTTCACGTTGCCGCCGATCCCGTCGAGGTTTACCGTTCCGGCGATGTTGTTGACCTCGACAGAGCTGCCGGCTGGAAGCGAGATCGTGAATTCGACGCCGCCATTGCTCGTCGGCTGTGAATACGAGGTCTTGACGGTAACCGACGAGCCGGAGTGTTCGACGCTTACGTTGACGTATTTGAGCGCGTCCTGCGACTCCGCATATTTTTTCGCCTCGATTTGCACGACGGGTTTGTCCCACGCGTTCACGCGCACGGTCCCGGCCACGTTGTCGACGCGCAATTGCGCCGGACCGCTGACCGGGATGCTCTGCGTGCTGGTCTCGCTTACCCGCGACATATTGCAGGCCGCCAGAAACGCTAAGGCGAGCAGAGGTGCCAGAATGCGCATCGCGGCTCCGTTCCTTACAGCGTGCCCGACGGCCCCATCGCTTCAAAGCGCCGCTTGAGATCGGCGAGGAAGCCGCTGGCGACGGTGCCGTCCACAACGCGGTGATCGAGGGACAAGCACGAGTTCATCATCGATCGGATGGCGATCGCATCGCCCGCAATCACTACCGGCCGCTTCACCACCGCCTCCATGGTGACGATGCCGGCCTGTCCTCCGTTGATGATCGGAGCCGAGAGGATCGACCCGTTGGCGCCATTGTTGTTCACGGTAAACGTGCCGTCTTTGAGGTCGTCGGCACTGAGCTTATTGGCGCGCGCCCGATCGACCAGGTCCGCAGCCGCGCGCGCCAGTCCTTTAATCGAGAGCGTGTTGGCGTTGCGAATCACCGGAACGACCAAGTTGGTCGGGAGTCCGATCGCGATGCCGACGTTCATCTCCTTGTGAACGACGATGCCGTTTTCGCTGAAGCGCGCGTTCATCAACGGGAACGCAGCCAGCGACTCGACGACCGCGCGAATGAAGAAGGGCAGTAGTGTCAGCTTCGCGCCGAACTCTTGCTCGAAGCGTCCCTTCTCACGCTCGCGCCACGCCCACACGTTGGTCACGTCGATTTCGACCGTCGACCAGGCGTGCGGCGCAGTCCGCCGGCTCTCGACCATCCGTTCGGCAATGATGCGCCGCGCGCTGGAGAGTGGGATCGTCGTTCCCGGGACCGGGTTTCCGTAGGTGCTGGTACCGGCCGCCGGCGCCGGCGCGGCGGTTTCCAGCGGCGGCGGTGCAACCGCACCGAAATTCGTTCCAACTGCAACCGCTTGGCCTACGGCTGCCGCCGGCCCCATACTCGCCGCCGTCAGCACGTCGTCGGCGGTCACGCGTCCGTTGGCGCCGGTGCCGCGAATCGATCGGATGTCGACGCGATGCTCGCGCGCCAAACGGCGAACCGCAGGCGAGGCGCCGCGCGCAGCCGCTTCGATCTCCTGGCTGGTTGCGGCGGCCTGACCGTTGCTCGACGGGGCCTTTGCCGGCACCGGTGGCGCGGCGACTGCCGGCGCGGCGGCCGCTGTGGGCGCGGGCTCCGGCGCAGCCGCGGCGGGCGCGCTGCTTGGAACCGCAGCCGCGGCAACGTCCTCGATCTCGGCGATCGGCGTTCCGGTTGGCACCGTTTGTCCTTCGGCGACCAGCAATTTGGTAATCGTGCCGCTGACCGGCGAGGGCACCTCCGAGTTGACCTTATCGGTCGAAACTTCGACGAACGCCTCGTACTTTTCAACCGCATCGCCGGGTTTCTTGAGCCAGCGCTCCACCGTGCCTTCGGTGACCGTCTCGCCGAGCTGCGGCATCGTAATCGTCGTTGCCATCAGAACTTCACCATGTCTCGCATCGCGCCGGCCATTTCATCCGGCGACGACATGTACTCTTCTTCGAGCGGAAGCGCATAGCCCATCGCCGGCACGTCGGGAGCGGCGAGGCGGCGGATCGGCGCATCGAGATCGAAGAGAGCCTCTTCGGCGACCATCGCACCGATCTCGGCACCGATGCCGCCGAACTTATTGTCCTCGTGGACGATCAACAGCTTGCGCGTCTTGCGCACCGACTCCAGAATCGTCGTGCGGTCCATCGGGCGGATAGAGCGAAGATCGATGACCTCCACCGACATGCCTTCCTCTTCGAGTTTGCGCGCGGCTTCGAGCGCCCAATGCACGTATAAGCCATACGAGACGACGGTGAGCTGCGTGCCCTCCTTGAGGACATTCGCTTTGCCCAACGGGATCGTATAGTGTCCGTCGGGCACCTCGCCTTTGATCAAACGATACGTCTTCTTGTGTTCGAGGAAGAGCACCGGATCGGGATCGTCGATGGCGGCGTTCAGGAGCCCTTTGACGTCGGCGGGGAACGACGGCGCCACGATCTTGAGTCCGGGCACGTGATAGAACAGCGCCTCGACGGAGACCGAATGCGAGAGCGCTCCTCGCACGCCGCCGCCGTAGGGCGTACGAATCACCATCGGACACGTGTACTCGCCGTTACTGCGGTAACGAATCTTGGCGGCTTCGCCCACGATTTGGTTGAACGCCGGATAGATGAAGTCGGCGAACTGGATCTCGGCGATGGGACGCAAACCCTCCATCGCCATGCCGACGGCTATCCCGACGATCGATGCCTCGGCGATCGGCGTGTCGATGATTCGTTCGGGACCGAACTCCTTGATGAAATCCTTGGTGATCAAGAAGACGTTGCCACGCAGACCGACGTCCTCGCCGATGATCAGCGTATCCTTATCGTTCTTGAGTGCGTCGTGCAGCGTTTCGCGGACTGCTTCGACGTTGTTCATCACTGCCACGGCTGCCAAGCTCCTTCATGGACGTGGTTGTAGAGGTCGTCCGCTGATGGATACGGGAGCGCCTCGGCTTCATCGGTCGCTTCGTTGGTCTCGCGCAGCACGTCTTTTCTCATCGCTGCCACATCTTCGGCCGTCATGATCCCCGCGTCGAGCAACGTCTTTTCAAAAGCGGGAACCGGGTCGAGCTTACGTTCTTCCGCGACCTCTTCGCGCGTGCGGTAGGTCATATCGTTGTCGTCGGTCGAGTGCGCGAGGTAGCGATAACACATGCCTTCGAGCAGGGTCGGACCGCCGCCCGAACGTGCGCGTTCCATCGCTTCGTTGACCGCCGCATACGTCTCGAGCGGATCGAAGCCGTTGAAGCGTTTGCCGGGCATGCCGTAGCCTTCGGCGCGCCTCCAGATCTCCGGCTGACCCATTTGCAACTTGATCGGCGTCGAAATCGCCCAGAGGTTGTTCTCCACTAACATTACTATCGGCAACTTGTGGATCGACATGAAATTCATCGACTCGTGCCACTCGCCTTCGCTGGTGGTGCCGTCACCGCAGGTCGCCAAGACGGCGCGGCCGCTCTGCTGGCGATACTGGATGGCATACGCAGCACCGACGGCGTGCGGGATATGC
Organism: Vulcanimicrobiaceae bacterium; assembly: GCA_051986335.1. Lineage (GTDB taxonomy): Bacteria > Vulcanimicrobiota > Vulcanimicrobiia > Vulcanimicrobiales > Vulcanimicrobiaceae > JBPYDW01. The sequence continues at coordinate 8,979 of JBPYDW010000339.1, forward strand.
GCCGCCAGGATCGACGAGAAGGACATGATGCCGGTGCGCTTCGATGAGTAGTGATTTGGAAACTGGCGGCCGCCGTTGTGGTCTTCCGCGCGAGCGAAGATCGAGAGCATGATCTCGAACGGCGTGAGGCCGACGCCTAAACAGAGTCCCAGGTCGCGGTAATATGGCGCAAGGACGTCCTTTCCGCGGTGAAAGGCCATCGCCGCGCCGGCTTGCAGCGCTTCGTGTCCCTCGCTCCCCAGCGCAAATGGAACCTTGCCTTGGCGGTTGAGTTGAAAGCCGCGGTTGTCGAGCTGCCGTTGCAGCAGCATGTTGCGAAAGATGGCGCGCAGCTGCTCGTCGGACAAACCATGGCGTTCCAGTGTGACCGGCGTCTTCGTCTGGGTTTTTTCCATGTCAGTTCCTATCGCCAGGCGGCTAACGCCAAGGTTCCCAGGTATCCGCGTATACCTGATCGCGCAGGCTCGAAGGCGCGGCGTACGGCATCGCCTCGGCGCGGTCGGTGGCTTCGTTCGCCTCGGCGAGGATGGATTGCTTCAAATCGGCCGCTTGCTCCGGGGTCAGGATGCCGGCGGCGATGAGCCGGTGCTCGAAAAGCGGGACCGGATCGTCCTTACGGCGTTCCTCAACCTCTTCGCGCGAGCGGTACGTGCGGTCGTCGTCGTCGGTGGTGTGCGGAAGAAAGCGATAGCATTTCGCATCGATCAACGTCGGGCCACCACCGGACCGGGCGCGATCCAACGCGTCGCGGACCGTCACGTAAACGACCAGCGGATCCATGCCGTCGATGTCCACGCCGGGCATGCCGTAGCCGGCCGCCCGGTGGGCGATGTCGGGCTGTGCCATTTGCAGCGAGATAGGCGTTGAGATCGCCCACTCATTGTTCTCGCACAAGAAGACGATCGGCAGATGATGAACGGCGGCGAAGTTGAGCGATTCGTGCCATTCGCCTTCGCTCGTACCGCCTTCACCGAAGGTGACCAGCACCGCGCGTCCGGTCTCCTGGCGCAGCTTCAGCGCGTAGGCCGCGCCGACCGCGTGCGGAAGCTGCGCGCCGATCACCGAGGAGATCGTTTGAATCCCGATTGCGCGGCTGGCGTAGTGATGGGGGAACTGACGCCCCGCCGAGTGGCCGGACTCGCGCGCGAACAGCGTGTTCAGCACTTCTTGCACCGTCAACCCGACGCCAAGGCACAGCCCGACGTCGCGATAGTACGGCACCAAGATGTCCTTGCCGCGCTCGAATGCCATTGCCGCACCCGCTTGCACGGCTTCGTGACCCTCGCCCGCGGACGCAAACGGAATCTTGCCCTGCCTATTCAATTGGAAGCCGCGCGCCTCGAGGGTTCGATGCGTCAGCATCGTCCGCAGGATCGCTATGAGGTCTTCGTCGCTCAGCTCGTGGTGGGCTGAGGCTGCTTGCGTCTCTGAAGCCACGGGCGGCGTTAATCGCCCGGTGCCACCGTGAAATCCTGCGCCGGGAGGGCCGAAGCTAGTGGATTGCCCAATAGCGTTTTCGGCGTATTTGCCTAGAGATCGCATGGCCCATTCCTTTTGGCGCGTCTCAATTCTATCGGCGCTTCTGGCAGCGGCTTTGCTCGGCAGTCATGCGCGAGCGCAGGCTGCGACCTGCCCGCCGCAGATCGGGCAGCTCGTCCCCGTAGCAGCCGACGACGCTGGAAGATCGCAGATCTTCGGCGTTCGCGTTGCGACTGCCACGCCCGAATCGAACGTTGGCGACGTTACGATTTTCACCGACCGTGGCGAGTATGGCCTAGCGCTGTCCAACCTAACGCTGACACCGAACGAAAATGCCAAGAACCCGGCGTTTATTTCTCCGTTGCTCTACGTTAAATTCGACCAAGCGGTTCACGTCGTAGAAGCCTGGGTAGAACGCGCGCCGTCGAGTCCGAGCTGCAACCTGCCGCTCCCGCGGTCTTCGGCGCAAATCGCACCACCGCAACCCGGTGACCAGGTCTTGCCGGCCGTGAAAGTAATCGCTTCAACGAAGGCAGCGAACTGCTCGGTTGCATACGCCGATGCCACGCTCACCCAGGCGTTTCCGCTGCAGTTGCCGAGCGAAGCGCTTACGGAAGAACTCGTAGTTCTTATTGAAGTCGACATAGGGCACGACGGCCGCGTGCTGGATTATCGCGTCGTAAGGCATTCGGGCAACTTCATGGCCGACAACGCCGCAATTCGAGCGATGCGCTTGTCAACCTATTCCCCACGAATTATCAATTGCGTGGCTGTCCCCGGGCCGTATGTCTTTCGAGCGGATTTCGTAGTTAGGCAGCGGTAGCGGCGGCTCGGCAGTAGCGTCTGCGGGAGTCGAGCATTCGCAGAGAGTAGGGTCGCGGAATGACCACCTTGACCGTTCCGACCGAAGAGCTGATTCGTTACCGGCGGCACTTCCATGCGCATCCCGAGCTTTCGATGGAAGAGCACGAGACGGCAAGGTTCATCATCAGTCAATTGCAGCCGTGCGGCTTCGACGAAATTCGAACCGGCGTCGGTAAGACCGGAATTCTCGCGACGCTCAAAGGCGGCAAGCCCGGGCCGACGACGTTGCTGCGCGGCGACATGGATGCGCTGCCGGTGGTGGAGCTAGGTGACCAGGACTATGCATCGCGCAGCAGCGGCGTGATGCACGCCTGCGGTCACGATGGGCACATGGCGATGCTGCTGGTCGCCGCGCGCGACCTGGCCAAACGCCGCAGCGAGGTTCCGGGCACGCTGGTCTTTTGTTTTCAGCCGGGAGAGGAAGGCTACGCCGGAGCGCGGCTGATGATCGAGGACGGGGCGTTGGAGAACCCGCACGTCGATCGCGTCTTCGCCCAACACCTCTACACGGGTCTCGAGGTCGGAAAGGTTGGCATACGCGACGGCGCGTTCTTCGCGTCTTCCGATCGTTTTGAGATTACGGTCAAAGGCCGCGGCGGTCACGGCGCGATGCCGCAGTTCTCGGCCGACCCGATCGTCGCTGCGGCTCACATCGTGACGCTGTTGCAGTCGATCGTCAGCCGCGAAATAGCGCCCAAAGATCCGGTGGTGGTGACCGTTGGGAAACTGGTGAGCGGTACGACGTTCAACGTCATTCCCGACGAGGCGCTGTTGGCGGGCACGACCCGCGCCTTTGACGACGACGTGCGCAAGACGCTTCCGCAAAGCATGGAGCGCATCGTCGAAGGTCTGTGCGACGCGCTACGCGTCGACTACGCCATGGAGTACATGTGGGGCTACCCGGCGACGGTCAACGACCCGGAAATGAACGACGTCGTACGAGCTGCGGCGCGGCACGTCGCCGGCGCCGCCGGCGTCGTCGACCCGCACGAGATCCTCTTGTGGGCCGAAGACATGAGCTATATGCAGCGCGAGCGGCCCGGCGCATACTTCGTCACCGGTGCGCGCGGGCCGGAGCGAGGCGTGTTACCGCAACATAGCGCGCGCTTCGACATCGACGAGCGCGCGCTTGAAGTAGGCTACAAAATGTGGATGGCGATCGGTCTGCACGGCTAGATTTACGCTGGGCTGTCGTTGCCGCGGAACTCGATTAGCTATTCCTTTTTTTCGAATAGGTCTTTGGCGGCGTCGCGCGCGTTCTTGAGGAACGTCTCGACGCCGGGGCTTACGGCCTTGGCCGCGTCCTTCGCCGAGCTCGCCGTCGAACGTAGTGCGTCCTGGACGTCGCCGAGCATCTTATCCGTCTGGCCGGCGGTAGCCCCGGCGCTCTCACGAATCCGGTCGCCGGCTTGATCGAGCAGCGGCTTTACCTGCTCGTGCGTTTTGGCCGCCGCCTCGCCCAACCGCTTGCGCAACTGTTCCGCCTGCTCGCGGGCCCGCTTCTTGAAGTCCTCGTTCATGATTCCTCTCCTGCCGTAACGTTGCGGACCCAGTCCACCGCGCGGGCGTATTGTTCCATTTCGCGGACGGTGCCGCGCAGGCGGCGGAAGATCGCGTCGCCCTTGACGGTACTACCGCTCTCACGTTCGGTTCGTTTCAGATATGCCGAGGCGTGCTCGAGCTGGCTGTGGACGTGTGGCCAGCTGTCCCGCAGCGTGGTTGCGGAGGCGTCGGGAAGGCGATCGATGACCGGGGGAGCGGGCACCCGTTCGTGGCGCATCGCAAACTCGAGGCGCGCCAGCGCATATTCGGCGCGCGCGCCGATGAACGAGCTAAGAAGTTGGCGGAGTCGAGCATCCATTTGCGTGCAAGAAGCCTTCGAAGCGTGGCGAACGACGGCCTCTCATGACGACCTCGGACGTTCGTCGCTACGTGATCGTCGGGAACGGCTTCGCCGGAACGACGGCCGCCGAGCAGCTCCGCAAGCACGATCCGTCCTGCGAGATCGTCTTGTTCGGCGACGAGATCTACCCGCTCTACAACCGTATCTCGTTGCCGCCGATGCTGCGCAAGCAGATCCCCGAGGCCAAGGTGATGATCCGCAACGTCGAGTGGCACGTCGAGCACCGCATCGACCTGCGGCTCAACGTACGCGTCGAGCGCGTCGATACCGAGCAGCGAATCGTCGTGGCCGACGGCGCGACCTTTCCGTACGATGCCCTGTTGCTGTCCACCGGTGGTCGCCCGACGCCCGCTCCGATGCCGGGAGCGACGGGCGCCGAAAACGTCTTCAACTTTCAATATCTGGACGAAACGCGAGCGATCTCGGAGCGCCTCGAGTCGAGCAAGGCTGCGGTCGCCGTGGGCGGCTCGTTCATTGCCTACGAGCTGGCCGAAGCCTTCGCTTCGCGCAAGGTGGAGACGCATTGGGTCATGCGTGGCCCGCACGCGCTACACCGGATCCTTGACGACGCGGCCGGCGAGCTGGTGGATGAAGCGGCGCACGCCGACGGCGTGCACATGCACTACGGCGAGGAGCTGCGCGAGTTCGTGCGCGACAACGGCGTCGTTTCTAAAGTCATCACCACCGGCGGCCAAGAGATCGCGGCCGACTGCTACGGCGTGGGCTTCGGCCTCATCATGAACACGGAGCTTTGCGAAGGCACGCCGATCCAGTGCAGCAAGAACGGCATCCTGTGCAACGACCGGCTCGAAACCAACGTTCCCGGCGTTTTTGCCGCCGGCGACGTCGCCGACTTTTACGATCCGATCCTGGAGATGCGCTATCGCATGGGAACGTGGATCAACGCCGGCGCGCACGGCAAGGTTGCGGCCATCAATATGATGGGCGGCAGCGAAGTCTACCACGACGTACCAGAGTACTCGTCGTTACTATTCAAAGGGCAAACGATCACGGCGTTCGGTCTGACGCCCGAGCTGCAACCGGAGATTCGGACCGTGCGCAAGGTCGATAACGAGAAGAAGTGGTACCGCTCGCTGTTTTTCTGGCGCGACCGTTTGGTCGGGGGCATCATGCTGGGCAAAGGGAATCGCGCCGGAAAGCGACGTTACGTCGAGGCGATTAAATCGAAAGAGCCTTTTCCGCGGCCGGAGTGGGAAGCGATGCTCGACTGGACGCAGACGTGATGGGAGCCGTCTTGCTGGGTAAGGATCACCTCTACCAACAGCGACAATTCCGGAGGGGAACCGATGGCGAACACCACGTGGGAGCCGCACGAGAAACACGGTGACTTGACCGAGCGCAGCGATCTGCCCGACAGCGTCTTTGCTTTTCCCGGGCGACGCGCCGAGCCGATGACCGATGCATCGCACGTGCGCAATGCGCTTGCCCGATTCGATCAGGTGCAGGACGTGAGCGATGCAGAGCGCGACCAGGCCTTCGCGAACATTCAGAAGGCGGCGCAGCACTACGGCGTGCAGATGTCGGAAACCAACTGGCGCCAGTTAGGTAAACGCGGCGTCGGTTCGCGCTAGTCGCGCCGCTAGATCTCCACGGTATCACCGCGGACGCCGGGTTGGGCCGGCCATCCGTAGAGCGACTCTACCATCGCCACCAGCGCTGCGGCCGAGGCCGGCTCGCCGTGCACGGCAAAGAGGTGCGGCTTCGACGCGCAGGTGTCGAACCAGGTCTTGAAGTCCGTCTTGTCGGCGTGCGCGCTGTAGCCTAACAGGTTGGTCAGCTGGGCGCGCACCGGCAGTGAATCGCCGAAGATCTTCACGGTCTGCACGCCGTGCATCAAGAGAAATCCAAGCGTGCCCGGACTCTGATAGCCGACGAAGATGATCGTGGCCTTGGGATCGGGGAGGTTGTTGTGCAGGTGATGCAAGACGCGGCCGCCGGCGGCCATCCCGCTCGACGAGATGATAATGTGCGGTCCCTTTACGCCGTTGATCGCCTTTGAGTCATCGGTCGTAATGGCGACGGTGAGATTTTTACAACCGAACGGCGCGTCGCCGAACTCGTTGGGAATCGGCTTGTGCGCGTCGGGAAAGTTCTTGAACAGCGCGTCGACCTTGGCCGCCATCGGACTGTCGAGATAGATCGGAAGTTGGGCGAGCCGTGGCTCCATCTGCTGAATCTGGCCGATCGCCAGCAGGATGTCTTGCGTGCGCTCGACGGCGAAGGCGGGAATGACCATCGCACCGCCGAGTTCTTGACCGCTCAGCAGGGCGTCGCGCAACTCCTCGACCGGCTGCGGCGGATGCACTTGGCCGGCATACGTTGACTCGCAAACGATCGCGTCGATGCCGTTGCCGATTGGCTCCGGATCGTAGAGCAGCGGGCGTCCGTAGCGCCCGACGTCGCCCGAACACAAGAGCTGCTTGCCTTCGAGCTGCAGCACCACGAAGGCCGAGCCCAGGATGTGGGCCGCATTGTGATATGTCGCCTCGATCACGCCGGCAACCCCGAACTGCGTGTGCAGCGGCACCGGCTGCATCAGCTTGAGCGCTGCCGCGACGTCGTCGGGTCCGTAGAACGGCGGTGGCGCGCTCGGCCGTTCGTTGCCGAAGCCGCGCTTGCCCAGATGCTGTTGCAAGTGCGCGGCATCGCCTAAAACGATGTCAGCCAGCGCTTGCGTCGGCGGCGTGCAATAGATCGGTCCGCTGAAACCGTCCTTGACGATCTTCGGAAGGTAGCCGACGTGATCGATGTGGCCGTGCGTTACCACGATGGCGGCGACGTCGCTCGGTGCCACCGGTAGCGCAATGCTGTTGAGGGCGGTCACGTCGGCCGTGCCTTGAAAGAGACCGCAGTCGACGAAGATGTGCTTTCCGCCGGTGGTGATGAGATGCTTGCTGCCGGTTACCGTGCCGGCTGCGCCGACGAAAGTGAGCTCAGCCACGCGTCTCCTCCAAAATCTTCGCCGTGCCCAGCGGGAAGGAAACGGCGCGATTGAACGCCAGGGAGCTCGGGAGATGTTTGCGCACGTGAATGTCGAGACAGCGGTCGACCAGCGATTCGGGCGAATCGTCGTAGAGCAAGATCGAACCCGTATCTTTCTGCACCAGGTTGACGATGTCGGCGAAGTGATTCGACAGGCCGCCGGAGTTTGTCAACACGCCGATGAGCTTGCCCTCGTCGTAGGCGATCGAGAACTCGCCGAGCGTGCCGCTGCGGCCGCCGACAAAGATCACGAGATCCGAGGAATGGATATTGTGCGTCTCGCGACCCATCAAGCCCGAACCGGTGAAAACCATGCAGGTATATGGCTCGAGCGGCGAGCCGTACACGTTGACGTGCTCCTCTGGAGAGAGGGCCGGCGAAACGCCCATGCTCACTCCGTTAGCGGCGGTCGCACCGAGGACTGCGGCATGCGGGAGGCCCGGACACGCGCCGGTAACAATCGTGCAGTTGCGCTCGGCAATGCGTTTGCCCACGCGACTTGCAAGCGCTAGTTCATCGTCGGTGATCGGGCCGCCGGCCGAGCCCATCACTCCAATCTGTATTTTCATGGCGCGAGGGTCATTAATCCATACGATGCAGCCCACCTACAAAGAGTTGGAAACGCGCGTGAAGGCCTTGCGAGGCAAGCGCGATGTGCGGGTGCGCGAGGTTGCTGCCGTCGGCGCGCCGCGCACGCTCCTCTGCGTCGAACTCGGAGACGCTTCGCAGCCGACCGTCGCGATCGCCGCCGGAGTCCACGGCGACGAACCGGCGGGTCCGTGGGCGCTGGTGGAACTGCTGGAAGCCGATGCTCTAGACGCGCGCTTCGCATATCGCATTTGGCCGTGCACGAATCCCAGCGGTTTTGCCGCCGGTACGCGTACGAGCGCCGACGGCCTCGACGTGAATCGCACGTTTGGGCGCGGCGGAAGTTCACCCGAGGCGCGCGCTATCGTTACCGCCAACCGCGACCGCAAGTTTGTGCTGTCGCTGGACCTTCACGAAGATTGCGACAGCGACGGTTTCTACTGTTACGATTACGATGGTGGAGCGTTGGGGACCGCCGCGATTGCTGCGCTCGACGCCGCCGGCCTGCCGGTGCAGATGCTGAGCGCGTCGTACAACTTCGGCTCGCCGTTTCCCGAGGGTGCATTCCGTTTTGCGCGCGGGATTTGCATGCCCAACGCGCAGATCGAGTTGCAGGCACTTGCGGGAATGTCGTACACGATGGCCCTGGCGCGTCGAGCGGCCGAGCGCGCGCTGACGCTGGAGTCGCCGCTGCGGCTGCCGTGGGAGACCAGACTCGCAATGCACCGCACTGCCGTGCGCGCGCTCATCGCAGCGACGGCGAAGACGACGTCGCCCTAAGGTCCCCCAAACGTTCTTC
>JBPYDW010000340.1:0-3379 GCA_051986335.1 Vulcanimicrobiaceae bacterium
TGACGCGTTCGCGTCCGTTGAGAACGGCGAATGCCCGCTCGAGGTTGGCCTTGTCCTCGAGCAGTTCCAAGCCCGAATCGTTCACGCCGATGTAATCGACCAGCGTATGCGACTTCTTCTCGCTTTCACCGGCGAGCTCGGAGTCGAGCGAGAGCAAATTGTACGCTTGCCCGAGTTCTTGCGCCTCGAGAATTTCTTCCTCCGCCGCGTCCAAGTGACTGGCAAGCTCGCCGACGGTCGGACTGCGACCCAGCTTTACCGACAGCTTCTCGACCGCCCGGTTTACCGCAAGGTTGAGCTCTTGCAAGCGGCGAGGCACTTTGACCGCCCAGCCCTTATCGCGAAAGTAGCGCTTGATTTCGCCGACGATCGTCGGCGTCGCGTAGGTAGTGAACTCGACGCCCCGCTCCAACTCGAAGCGGTCGATCGCTTTGAGCAGCCCCACCGTTCCGACCTGAATGAGGTCGTCGAGCGGCTCCCCGCGATTGGCAAACTTCACCGCCAAGTAACGAACCAGGTTCAGGTGCGCGACGACCAAATTGTCGCGCAACTGTTCGTACTCGACATCCTCAGCATCGGGATGTGCGTTCTTTCGCTCCCGCGCTTTATCGAAATGGACGAAGGCGCTTCGGGTTTTTTCGCGACCCCAGCGCACGTCCTCGTCGTGGTTTTGCATCAGTCGCCTGTAACGCTCTACGGGCGAAGTCTCTTGACCATTACGAGATCGGTGCCGCTCTCGGGGTGCACGTCGTACTCAACCTCGTCCATAAGCGAACGAATCAAAAAGATTCCCAATCCGTCGATCGGCAACTCGTCGAGACGAGGCGGCTCGATCTTTTCCGGCCGCGAGCGCGCGCCGACGTTGCGCACGTGCATCCGCAACACTTCCGGTTCGGATTCGCAGACGATCTCAATCTGTTGCGCGCCGCGCGAATTCTGGATCGCGTTGGTAATTGCTTCGGCAACAGCTAATTTTACGTCCTCGATCTCCTCGATGGTAAAGCGCAGCCGGCTGGCAACAGCCGAAACCGCCAATCGCGCAACGGCCGCCCACTCCGCCTTGCACGGAATGCGCAGCTCGACGAGATTGCCTTTGCCCGACTCGGGACGCTGTACGGCCTGGTTCATACCGTTGCCTTAGTGGCGGCTTCTTCCGAATCGAAGATGCCGAAAATTTTCACCAGCCCGGTTATATCGAAGATCTTTTTGATCTGCGGATTCGTGCACACGAGGTGGACCGTTCCGCCGTGCTCGCGCACGCGTTTCAGGCCGCCGATCAGCACGCCCAATCCCGTCGAATCGATGTAGCGAACCTTTTCCAGGTTGATGACGAGATTGTAGACGCCGCGATCGATGAGTTCGGTCAGAGCATCCTTTACCTTTGGCGACGTGTAAACGTCGATTTCACCCGCCAGATCGACGACGTAACTGTCACCTTGCGCTTCGCGCACGTTCACCTTGATATCCACTCTTGCTCCTAGACGTCGGCCTGATGCTGCAAGTCGTCGCGCGTCTGCTCCGAAGTCGAACGCGCCTCGTCGACCGCGGAGTCGAAGGTCGTGCGAGCGTTTTCAACAACCGTCTTGCCGCGCTCGTACAGATCTTCGGCGTTCGCCTGCCAATGTTTCTTGGCTTCGTTCATTTTGCCGCGCAGATCGCCGCCCGCATCCACGGCGAAGTTGCCGGCTTCGCGAGCCTTCCCGATCAGCAGATCGCGCGTTTCCTCCTGCGACATGAGCATCGCGACCGCGCCGCCGACGAGCGCTCCGATCAAGAATCCGGGAAAAAATCCGCCACCGCCACTGCGGCCGTTATCATCCATTTGACTTACTCCCTACGCTTACGCGTCTTCGTCTCTACCGCCCACCAAGCGGCGTAGCCCGGCGCTCACCCCCGCTAACGTTGCGCCGACGTTGACGATTGCCGGTGAAAGCGCACTGCGGGTGAGATCGGCCGTTTGGGCCGCGGAACCCGCGACGTCTTCGAGAGATTTTACCACCCCGGTTAGCCGAGCGATGGTCTGGTCGGCCGTGTCGGCTATTCCGTTGACATGGGTCAACGTATCGCCGACGGGTTTGCCCAAGCCTTCCAACTGGCGGTCGACCTCTCCGAGCGTAACGTTCACGCGCGCAAGCGTTCGCGCGAGTGCGCTCATCGCAATCATCATACTGATACCCACCAGCAGAACGCCGACACCGACGCCGACATCCAAGATGATGCGCCAATCCCAGTTAAAGGCCGTGTTCAAACGCCCTGTTCCTCCGCCCCCGCGCATTCCGGGTGCGAAACTCTATTCCCCGTCTAGCCGTGGTTCTTACGCAGGAGCCCCGGAACGCCGCAATCCTTCCACGATCTGCGGCAAGAGCTCGCCGACGCGTTCGACTTCCGCCTGCGTCGTCGAGCGGCCGAGGCTCAGCCGCAGGGCGGCCCAGTTGCTCGCCGGCAACCCAAGCGCCTCGACGACGTGGCTGGGCTCGACCGTTCCCGACGTGCAAGCACTGCCGGTGGAAGCGGCGACGCCCTCGAGGTCGAGCCGAACCAGCAGCGCTTCGGCGTCCACATCGGGGACGGCAATCGAAAGGACGTTCGGGAGGCGCGGGGCGCCGGCCCCATTGACCCGCACGTTGGGTATGCGCTGCAGCAGCATGGACTCGAGCAAGTTTCGCAGCCGCTGCGCCTCGGCATGCGCTGCCGGGCGTTCGGACTCGGCCAGTTCCAGGGCGGTTGCAAATCCGACGGCCCCGGCGACGTTCTCCGTACCGGCCCGCTTCCCAAATTCTTGCGTGCCGCCGAATATCAACGGCCGCAGCGGCACGCCGTCGCGCACGAACAGCACGCCGATGCCTTTCGGTCCGTAAAACTTGTGGGCTGACAAACTCATCAGATCCACGCCTAAGGCGCCGACGTCGAGCGCAAGATATCCCGGCGCCTGGACCGCATCGGTGTGCACGCACGTGCCGTGCTCGTGCGCCAACGCTGCAAGTTGAGCGATCGGCGCAATGGTGCCGATCTCGTTGTTCGCGTACATCACGCTGGCAAGAATCGTTCCGGGGCGCAGCGCGCGGGCAAAGTCGTCGACGCGCACGACTCCATCGGGACCGACCGGCAGCAGCGTCACCTCGAACCCTTCCTCGCGCAGCGCGTCCAAAGCGAACAAGACGGCCTGATGCTCGATCGTGGTTGAGACGATGTGGTTTCCACGCTCGCGCAAACCGCGGGCGGCGCCGATCAGCGCCAGCGTGTCGGCCTCCGAGCCGCTCGAGGTGAAAACGATCTCCTTGCGCCGGCATCCTAAGATGCGGGCGATGCGATCCCGGGCGTTGTCGAGTGCGGCGTGCGCCGCTCGTCCTTCGCTGTGCACCGAGGACGCGTTGCCCCC
>JBPYDW010000341.1:0-10171 GCA_051986335.1 Vulcanimicrobiaceae bacterium
GCACGATCCACGACGATGCCAGCGCTACGGTCGGTGAAATGCGCCGGCAGCTGCGGGCGCGCGACGCCCTCTTGGCCGAGCCGTTCGACGCGGTGGCGGGCGAGTTTGTGGGGGCGGCCTACGCCGAGACACCGGTCGCATCGGCGAACTGGGAGCGCGCGCGCGCCGGTTACGCGCGGCTGATCGCGCGCCCCGATCCGACGTGAGAGCCCTGCGCCTCGACATTGTCGCGACCGCGCTGGCCGTGGCGCTGCTACTGGGAATCGCCTATGCCCGCAACACCGCGCAGTCGAGCGCAGCGCCGTCGGTGTATTCGACGTACGATACGGGCCCGCGCGGCTATCGTGCGTTGTACGAATTGCTTGCCGCCGACCACGCCGTAAGGGTCGAACGTTCGGAGCGCGATCTGAGCTTGCTCGATCCGCACGTTCGCACGCTGGTCGTTAGCTCGATCGTTCCGGAGCAGAGTCTCAATAATTCACGGCCGGCGGCGCCACTGGACGCTCGCGACGTCAAAGTATTAAAGCAGTTCGTGAGCCAGGGCGGCCGCCTCGTGGTGTTAGCAACCGATATCGGCGGCGCCGGCGATGCGCAACTTGGTTTACCCGCGGTACGCAGCGTGAAAGATGTCGGTCAAGCCGTGCCGCTGACACCGGCGCGAACGCCCGGAGTGCATTCGGTGGAAGCACCGATGGAGGTGGCGTTTCCATTCGAAATTCGTAAGGTCACGCCGCTGCTCGCCAATTCTGCGGGGCTGATCGCCATCGAGTATCCGCTGGCCAAGGGCGAGGTAGTGGCGATCGCCGCGCCACAACTGTTTAGCAACCGATATCTGGCCAAAGCCGACAATGCCGGCTTTGCCTTCGCCGTACTAACCGGGCGGGGGCCGATCGCGTTCGACGAGCGCATTCACGGTTATCTCCAGGACAAGAGTTTTTGGGAAGCGCTGCCGCCACCGGTCCATGCCGCCGTCTGGATCGCTGCCGGACTGATACTGCTGGGTCTGGTCGGTGCGAACGTGCGCTTCGCACCGCCGCTGGACGTCGATCGTCCCGACGAGCGCGATTCTTCCGCCTATGTCGACGCGATGGCAAGCTTACTGCGCCGCGCGCGGGCCGCCCGTTCGGCCATCGCTGCCTTTGCCGACGATGCCTTGCGACGGGCGCGCATTCGCTTCGCGATGCCCGCCGGTGCGACCGTGGAAGCGATCGCCCCGCGCATCGACCGCGACGACGTGCGCGTCAACTTGGTCACGCTCGAGCGCCTGCGCTCGGATCCACACCCCGACGATGCAGCGGTCACGCGCGCCGCCGTCTTGAACGCGCGTCTTCGAAAGGAACTCGGGTAACGCCGGATGCCGGTCAACGAACTTTCCAAGCGCATCGCCGATGGGATGGCACAGGCCATCGTCGGCGGCGAGCGCACCACGTTCGCTCTTACCATCGCGCTGTTGGCTCGTGGCCACGTCTTAGTGGAAGGCGTACCCGGCACCGGCAAGACGCTGGCCGTCCGCGTGCTCGCGCTGCTCCTCGGCGGGGACTTCCGCCGCATTCAATTTACGCCGGACCTGATGCCGGCCGACGTCATCGGCACCACGGTCTTCAATCCGCAAACCGCGCAGTTCTCGATTCGACCCGGACCAATCGTGGCCAACATCGTACTCGCCGACGAGATCAATCGCACGCCGCCAAAAACGCAATCGGCATTGCTCGAAGCGATGGAAGAAGGCCGCGTAACCATCGACGGGACGCCGCTGCCCTTGCCGGTGCCGTTCATGGTATGCGCGACGCAGAATCCAATCGAATACGAAGGGACGTATCCGCTACCCGAGGCGCAGCTCGATCGCTTCATGGTCAAGGTCGAGTCCGAGTATCCGCAAGAAGCTCAAGAACTGGAGCTGCTGACGCGCGTCGCCAACGGGTTTGATGCGCGTGACTTGGAGGCGTCGGGCATCGTACCGGTCACCAACGCCGCCGAGGTCACCGCGGCCGCCAAGGAGATCCGCACCGTGCATCTTTCGGACGGCGTTCGTCAGTACGTCTATCGGATCGTCGCCGCAACGCGCTCGCACCCGCGGCTTACGCTGGGCGCGTCGCCGCGCGCCGGCATTGCGTTGCTGCTGGCCTCACAAGCGGCGGCCGCGATCGACGGCCGCGCCTTCGCGACGCCCGACGACGTGAAAGACGTCGCGCCGTTCGTGTTGCCGCACCGGCTCATCGTCGCACCCGAATCGGAGATCGAAGGGACGCGGGCGAGCAACGTCGTGCAGGAGATCTTGGCCAGCGTTCCGGTTCCCCGCGAGTGAAACCGTTGCGTTGGTGGTTGCCGATTTGGGTGACGCCACGCTGCCTGTATTTGGCCGGTGCGATCGCGCTCTTCTTGGCGCTCTCGCCGGGGCTGCCGGCGTTGATCCCGGTGGCAATTATCGGCGCGGTGGCACTTGCAAGCGCAGTCATTGCCGATGCCGTCCTCGGGCCGTCCGGGCGAAGTCTGGAGTTGCGCCGGATCCCCGCCGAGCACTTCTCGCTGCGCGTTCCGGCGCGGATAACCTACGAACTGGAGAATCGCTCGGCGCGTGCGCTGCGCTTCGGCGTCATCGAGACGCCGGTCCGTACGCTCTCGTTCGTCCAAGAAGAAGCCGGCGGACACGTCCCTGCGCAGGCGCGCGCGCGCGTTTGGTGCGACGTCGTCCCGGTCGCTCGCGGTGCGGACGAGTTCGGTGCGCTCTACCTGTGGTTTGAAAACGAGTTAGGCCTGCTGCGGCGCCGCCTGCGCGTCGCCGGCGCGGCGCGGTTGCGCGTCTATCCCGATCTGTCGGCCGTAGAGCGATACGGAAAGCTCCATTTGCGCAACAAGCTGGTCGAGGCCGGTCTGCGGCGCATGCGACTGCGCGGCGGGGGAACCGAGTTTGAATCGTTGCGAGAGTGGACCGCCGGCGACGAGTTCCGCTCGATCGATTGGAAGGCGACCGCGCGCCGCGGACACCTGATGGTGGCGCAGCACGAGGTCGAACGCAGCCAAAACGTCATGCTGGTACTCGACTGCGGGCGATTGATGACGCCGCGATTGGGCGACCAACGCAAGCTCGACTATGCGGTGACGGCGGCGCTGTCGCTGGCTTCGATCGCGGGTTTGGCCAATGACAAAGTCGGATTGATCGCGTTCGCGGGGGAAATTCTGGCCGCCAGCGCACCGCGAGCGACGCGCTCGTCGCTGGCGCGGCTCTCCGAGCTGACCTACGATCTCGAACCTCGCTTCGAGGAATCCGACTATGCAGGTGCCTTTGCCTATCTGCGTGGGCACCTGAACAAGCGAACGCTGATCGTCTTTTTTACCGACGTCATCGATCCGGTTGCTCAGAGCACGGTATTGGCCGAAATTCAAACGCTGGCGCGACATCACTTGGTGGTCTGCGTCTTCATGAACGATGAAGCGATCGAGCGTGCATTGACGGGCGAACCTGCGGACGCAGTCGCAGCCTACCGCACCTCGGTAGCACTTGGGCTGCAGCTGGAGCGCAAGGTAGCAGCGGCGACACTGATGCGCGCCGGCGTCATCGTCATCGACGTGCCCGCACGCAAGTTGACGACCGCGTTGATCGACGAATATCTGCGCGTCAAGCAGCGGGGCCTGCTGTAGTATCGGTTTCTTCGCCGCGACCGGCGAAGCCGAGGTAAAGGACGAGCAGCAGCGCGGTCAACAGGCCGAACCCAAGCCGCGTCATGTCCGGGATGCGGCGCGGCGAGAAATACCCTTCGATCGTTCCGGCGACGACCAGCATCGAAGCAACGCCGGCGATGAGCACGCCGGCGCGTTGAGCGTTAAGCCGGATCGCGTCGCGGCGGCGCAACCTGCCCGGGTACAAAATACCGGCGGTGACCAATAGCCCGGCCGCGCCCGCGATGTTGAACGCGGTCAGCTCGATGAAGCCGTGGGGTGCAACCGTCACCCAAAAGTCCCGTCCGAATCCCGCGTTGGTGAACAACGCAGAGACGCCGCCGAGCATCAGCCCGTTGAAGATGGTGATGTAGAGCGTCGTCGCGCCCAAGGTAACGCTGCCGGCGAACTCCATAAACGCGACCTTGACGTTGTTGGTAATGATCGCCGTCGCCATTGCGGGCGCATCGCTGAACCCGACCGCGAAATTGCTGTCGTGCAAGCTCTTTTGAATCGACGGCGGAATGAGCTCGCGCGGAAGCAGCGCGTACGCATCGCTGGGATTATTGCGGCTGACGACGTAGGCGACGACGGCGCACGCCAGCATCAGCGCGGTAACGACGGCGAAGTACGCGAACGAACGGCGAAACTCTTGGGGGAAGGTCTGCGCGTAGAACCGCCCGATTCGGCGCCAGCTCGTCTCGGCGGCGCTTCCGTAAACATACCCGTGAGCGCGGGCGACGAGGCGGTTGAGATAGCTCGTGAGCACGTCATCGAAACGGCGCCCTTGGGCGTACGCCAAGTCGCTCGTCGTCCAGCGGTACAGGCGCCCCAGCTCCGCTACCTCTTCCGGCGAGAGGGAGCGCAACCCGCGCCGGCCGGCACGGGTCAGCAGTGTTTCCAGCCGCTCCCACGATGGCGAACGGCGGTCAACGAACGTAGACTGGAGCATTCGCAGCTTCTTAGCTGCCGCGCATAGAGGGTCATGCCATGCACGTCGAAGCGGGAGACCGATGGATCGTAATATCGACGTTCGAACGCCGGAAAGCATCTCGTTTCGCTACGAACTTGCGGGATTGGGCAGCCGTTTCTTGGCCGTTTTCGTCGATACGGTGATTCAAGTCCTCATCTTGTTTGGAATTGTTTGGGGCTTGTTTTCGATCGCCCGCCATTTGCCGCCCGGCGCAATCGCCCGAGGCAGCTCTGCCGAGGAGCACTTTGCCCAGTCGGCGGCCCTCAGCATCGTCATCGCCGTCGTCTTTCTGCTGTTTTACGGCTACTACGTGCTGTTCGAAGCGTTTTGGAACGGCCAAACGCCGGGCAAGAAGCTCCTCGGCATTCGCGTCGTGCGCGACGGCGGTTACCCGATCGACTTCGGGGCGGCGCTGGTGCGCAATCTGCTCCGCATCGGCGAAGAGCTCTTCGGGATGTACGCGATTTCGGCGGTTAGCGCGATAATTTCGCCGGAAAACAAGCGCGTCGGCGATTACGCCGCCGGCACGATCGTCGTGCGTGAGTCGCGGGTGGCCGCCCCAATGTCGCTGCGCCAAACCTTGGCGGCGGCAGCGCCGCGTTCGTCGGCATACCTGAGCGACGAGGAGCGCGAGCTGATCTCGGGATATTTGTCCCGCCGCGATCGGATGGAGTCGGAAAGCCGGCGCGAGTTTGCGGCCCAGTTGGCGCAGCGCGTACGCGCTCGCGCGCCGGCGGATCTGCAGCGCTTGAACGACGAAGAATTGTTGGAGCGCGTGTGACCAGTTCGCGCGTCGGCCCCTGGCCGCTAGTCGCCGCCATTCTGGGCTCGAGCTTGGCGATGATCGACGGCACGGCCGTCAACGTCGCGCTACCGGTGTTGGGCCGCGACTTCAATGCAAGCGCAATTCAATTACAGTGGGTCATCGAGGGCTACTCGCTCTTCCTGTCGGCATTGATTCTGGTTGGCGGTTCGCTCGGAGACCGGTATGGCCGGCGCGCGATGTTCGCCTTGGGCGTCACGATCTTCGCGGTCGCGTCGCTGGCCTGCGGTTTTGCGCCCAATATCGGCGTGCTGATCGTTGCCCGTTGCATCCAAGGCGTCGGCGGGGCATTGGCGACGCCCGAGAGCCTCGCGCTCATCACCGCTTGCTACGGCGACGAGGAGCGCGGAAGTGCGATCGGAACGTGGTCGGCCGTAACCGTCATCGCGGCCGCCGCCGGTCCGCTGCTCGGCGGATGGCTCGCGCAAGCGTTCTCGTGGCGCTACGTCTTTTTCATCAACATCCCGATCGCCGTCGTCGTGTTGCTGATCTTGGAGCGGCGCGTGCCCGAGTCGCGTGACGAGAGCGCACCCAGCCACATCGACGTCGCCGGCGCAACGCTCGCGACGCTCGGACTCGGGCTGCTGATCTACGGGCTCATCTCGCTGCAAGAGTCGTTCGATTGGCGCAACGTATCGGCAGTCGTGTTGGGCGTGATAACGCTGATCGGTTTTCTGTTCGTCGAAGCGCGTTCGCCAGGGCCGATGATGCGTTTGGACCTGTTCTCCTCGCGCGTCTTTAGCGGTACGAACCTCTACACGTTCCTTTTGTACGCGGCGCTCGGTGGGAGTCTGTACTTCGTTCCGTTCTACTTGATCAACATTCACGGCTACTCGCCCGCGGCCGCGGGCGCAGCGCTCTTGCCGACGCTGCTGCTCATCTTTGGTTTCTCGCGTTTTTCGGGCGGCTTGGTGCCGCGGATCGGCGCGCGGCCGCTGCTGGTCTGGGGTGCGTTGCTGGCCGCTGCCGGGTTTGTCGCCTACGGACTCATCGGCGTCGGCGGTTCCTACTGGACCACGTTCTTTCCGGCGGCGGTGTTGCTCGGCTTAGGCGGAGCGTGTTTCGTTGCACCATTGACGACGGCAGTGATGGAATCCGTCCCGCCGCAACACGCGGGCATCGCATCCGGCGTGAACAACGCGATCGCTCGCGCCGCCGGCTTGGTCGCGATCGCGGTGTTGGGCATCATCTTAGCGGTTGCGTTCAACGCTCGCTTCGATGCCGGCATTTCCCACGAACATCTCTCGTCGGCAACGGCGAACGCTATCGCGGCGAACCGCACGCTCTTGGTCGCGGGGCGCACGCCGGCGACGATTACCGATCCCGATCGGGCGCGCGTCGTCGCTCACGTCAACGACGCTTATGCCAGTGGGTTTCGGGCGGCGATGTTCGTATCGGCGGCGCTGGCGGCTAGCGCGGCACTGGTTGCGTTCGTAATGCTGGGCCCGGCGCGGGTGCGCGCCGCTACCGCTTCCGCTTCATGAGGTCGCGGGCGAACTGCATCGCCTCGCGCTTGGTGCGTTCGTACAATTCTCGCGCCTGCTGCCGGTTCATATGGCGGCCCTGCTGGTAATAGAACGTCACGCCCTCGCCGACGACGATCGTGCCGGCATAGGCGATTGCGCCCTTGATCGGGATGCCGGCGACCGGAATGAATCCGGAGAGTTCGCGGGCGACGGTGCGCCAGCCCAAGCCGCCGCCGATGATCGGCAATAGCGCCCACATCCGCGCGAAGTCCGGATCGCGCCCGTATGCGGCCTCGATGTGCAGCAACAACACCATCTGTATTGCGGTTATCGCAACCGTATCGCCGGCCGAGGCCACTGCGCCGAGCACGACGCCGACTACCGGAATGTGATCGATCAAGGCGCTGGCGAGCGCTATCTTTAGCGAATTGCCGGCTGCGTCACGGGTAAGCTTTGACGCCACGGCTTCGCGGAGCGCCGGCAACCGCCGCGCAACCGCGATCTCGACCCCTTTCACGCTATGCACCAAGTGAGGAAAAAATCGCTGCCGCAGCGCCTCTCGCGAAATTACCGGTGCCACGTAGTATCCAACGGTACCGGCGGACGGCGCGCTGGGCGGTCCGCTCGGCACGCCATCCGGATCGATGGTGAGCGCTAGGATCGGCAGGTTCAGCGGTGCGAGGACGCCGAGATTCGCACCCGCCGCATCACCGGGCCGCCCGAGGAAGATGACGGCGCGCGCTTCGCCGGGTGCTTCCAGCGGCCGTCCCGGAACGATCGTCTCCAAGCACGCCGCCGCGTCGAGTGGAACCGCATCGTCGTCGTGCCCGGAAAGCAGCAGCGTGCGCAACTCGGCGACGAGCGCCGGATCGCCACACAGCAGGATTCGAAACGGCTTGCGAATGTGCGCGTTGACGGCGTTGACGTCAACGCCGCTGCGCACCATCTTGAAGAGATCGCGAGCGCTCCCCAGCGCGCCGGTTGCAGCCATCAACCGATCGTAGTGGCCTTACCGGCCACTACGTATGCATTTCCTTGGTTGGATCGTCCGTATAGTCGAAGTAGGTAAGCCCGAGGAAGATCTCCATCGGCCATGCATGCATGCCGCGGGCATTGGCTTCATCGATGATGTTGCGGTTGTTGGCCCGAGCCGAGTTGAGCACTTCCTGCGGCGTCGTGTTGACGTCGGCCGCCAAGATCGTCGCCGCGGCGACGTCGCCCGGGGTCAGGTCTTGCTTGAGCATCGACTCGTAGCTGATGCCGTCCAAGCCGTAACGGTGCTGCAGCGAGTAGCGCAGCGTGTCGTAGCGCTCGGGTGAGGTTCCTAAGCCGAGCATCGTAATGCGCACCGAGAGCTGGCGGGAGCGGGCCATGTTGAACAGCTGTGCCGCCTGCGACGCGGCGATGGCGGCCGAGTTAAGCGAATCGTTTGCCTTCTGCATCAAAGCGAGGAGCTGGATGTTGTCCTGCGGCGCAATGTCGCCCATGAAGTTCAAATGGGTGTGGCCGAAGACTTTGAGAAATGCGTCGAGGTCGCCGAGTGCCTGATCGGTCATCACCAGTGAGGCGCGACCGGCATCGACGCCGCGCACCATGTCGAGGTCGGCATGCTGCATGTCGGAGAGCATCGCCGGATACGACGGCAGGATGGCCAGAGAGTCGCTGGGGATGGGATTGGAAGCCAGCGGTGCCTGCATCTCGTGCAGTATGTCTTGGCTCTCCTTGAGCAGTCCGGTCTCTCTTCCGCGCTCCAGCGTGCCCGGGCCGTTGATGGCATTCGTGGCATCTTCGAGCGCGCTATTGACCGCACGCGACATCGATTCGAGGTTCTTCTCCATAGCCTCCAGCCGCGAACCCGGACGAACTTCGATGTTGCTCAGATCCGGAATCTCGTAGCCGATCGCTTCGACGCGTTGTTGCACGGTCTTGGCCTCATCGCGACCCTCGTCGCGCCGTGTCTCGATCTCCGTAGCGGCGGCCTGTTGCGCCGTCTGTGCGCTCGCCATCTGATCGCGCAACTTGTTCATGTTCGGATCGCCGAGCATCATTCGCCGGGCATTCACGTCGCGCAAGGCCGCCATATGTTGTGCGGCATCAGCCTTGGCTTGCGCGTTACCCTCCTGTGCCGCTTCCGCCAACGTCTGCTCGCTCTTGCCCGTCTCGCCGAGCGCGAGTTCCGCTTGACTGAGCTTCAGCAGCGCTTCGGTATTGGTTGGATGCGCTTGCGCGTACGGCGTCAGCTCGAGCATCGCGATGTTATAGCGGGCGCGCTCTTCGTCGCTAAGCGCCCGTACCAGCACCTCGTCCTGCGAAACCTTGGTCGGATCGATCTCGGGGTAGCCTTCCAACTTCGCCACGCGGGCGGGGGCATCGGGGTGATCGGCCAGGTAGCGGTCGATGCTGCTTTCGTGCGCGTCTTCAAGCGTGCCGATGTGTTTGAGCATCGTGAGCTCGGCCTCCGGATCGTAGCCGGCGCGCGACATCAGCTGCAGCCCGGTCCGGTCCGCCTGGATTTCGTCGGCGCGCGACATCTTCGCCATGATGCCGGCCTCGATGACGTTGCCGAAGTTGTAAATCAAGGGCGAGAAGAGCGAGAGGATTCCGAAGAGCAGGCCCAGCGCATTGGCTTTGGCCTGCATCGTCACGACGTGGCGCCGTTCGATGTGGCCCGTTTCGTGGCCGATGACGCTGGCGAGCTCGTCGTCAGACTGGGTGAAGTCGATCAGTCCTTCGTAAATGTAAACGTAGCCGCCCAAGGTCGCGAACGAGTTGACGTCGCTGGCCTTGATGATCTTGACGTTGTAGGGAACGTCTTTGCGAGCGGTCTGCTCCCAGAGCTTGTTGGCGATGCCGCGCACGTAAGCGTTGAGCAGCGGATCGCTTTCGATCACGTTGGTCTGAACGATTTGCTCGTCATACTCTTTGCCCATCTCGATTTCGCTTGCCGTCGAGAGAGCGTACGCAGGCGTGGGGATATACGCGCACAGCATCGAGGCGATAACCGCGAGAGGGACTATTCGGCGGAACATGGCGCTAGCGTACCTTCCTTTTCACCGGTGGCCTTTGGTAAACGCTCGACCGGTCTTTCACGTTACGTCCAGGGCCTGTGTACCATATGTGGATATCATGAGGTTCTTGTGAAGGCTTTGTGGACGCTCGCAGGGGTTGGGAGGCAGACTCTGAAGGGCAGCCAGCAATGACCCTACTGCGTGGTAAGGGATTAGGGCTCGAGGTCGTCTTATCCCAGGGCGA
>JBPYDW010000342.1:0-8445 GCA_051986335.1 Vulcanimicrobiaceae bacterium
GTAACGCACGCGCGGATGGCAAGCGTCGCGGTCAGGTCCGAGGCGCTGCAGCACCACAACGTGGGTCCGCTGCCGGCGCAAGTGCCGACCAACTACGCGGTCTCCGCGAGCGCGCAGAGCATGCTCAATGCGCCCAGCGACGATGCCGCTGCCGCGTTCGATGAGATCGCCAACAAATTCCATCAACTTCCGGGGCAGGGCGAGATCATCACCAATTTGTCCCTGGGCGACCTGGACGACGCCAGCGCGGCGAGCAACTCGTCGGACCCCTGCAACTTCTACGCCAGCGTCTACGGCCCGACGACCGAGATCGTCGGCGGCCAGCGTTACATCAACATGCCGTCGATGCCGCTGATCGCAACGTACACCTCCGATCCGTCGGGAAACTTGAACGGTACCGGCGAGGTGTGCGGCGTGGATCCCTACCTCGATGAAATTGGGCTCGATTTCTCGGTGATGGCCCCGCTTCCGGACGCGGAACAGCGCCCGGGCGAACAGGGCACCGGTCTCACCGATCTGCTGGGCATCGCGCCCGGCGCGACGTTCCGTTTGGTGGTGCCCGGCACGGCGGGAGCAACGAATAGCGACATACTCGCCGCTCTCCTCGGCGCAGCGTTACAGACGCCGCGACCCAACGTCATCACGACCAGCCTCGGCTTCGGCTACGACCAGTATGGTTTCTCGTCGCGCTACTTCGAAGACGACCCGCTGGCTCAAGCGATCGTCGCTGCCGTCGTCCAGGACTACGGCATCGTCGTAGACGTCTCGTCCGGTGACGGCGTCCGTACGTTTACGACCGTTGCGATCGGACCGAACGGCGGGACGACGCCCACCAACGTGGTAGGACCCGGGGGCACGCCGACGACGCTGGCCGACGTCGGTTTCTCGGGCGTACCATCGCTCGACTTCGACAGCGGTTCGATCGACGTCGGTGGAACGACGCTCGACGACTTGTTTGCGCACAACCCGCTCTACTCGGGCGGGCAGATAAAGGCGCAGCACGCCTACGCCGAGACCCGTTGGACAGGCTTCACCAACTTCTCTAGCGGCGATGGGCAACGCGTCAACGTCGCCGCCCCGTCTGATAACATCGTGTCGTTCGAGCACAACTTCGGTGGTGCCGACGACTCGGTTGCGATCGTTCTCAACGGTGGAACGTCGGCCTCGGCGCCCGAGACGGGCGCTGCCGCGGCCGTCGTGCTGCAGGTCGCGCGCTTGACCGGGCATCCGATGACGCCCTCGGAGGTCCGCGCGTTCCTGGCAAAAACCGGCTCGCCGGTCTTCGGCGTTCCGCAGGCCGATAACGAGCTGAACATCGGGCCGCAGATCGACGTCCGGCGCGCGGTCGAAACCCTTCTCGCCCAATCCGGGCAAAAGGGCTCGCCGAACGCTCCCCGCGTCGCGATCGAGCAGCGCCGCAACTTCGCTAACTTGGATGGTGCCTTCGAATCGGATACCGATCCGAGCAACATCCTGTTGCAAGACCCAAGCAATCAAGACCGCTATCAGATCTCGTGGATCACGATCGCGCCGGATTGGGAGTGGTTACCGGATTCAGCCGAGTACCGGCTCTTCGTTACCGGACATCCGGACAAAGTGATCGCCCGTACCGCGTGGGCCCGCGAGTTACCGGGCACGCTTCTGGAGGCGGCGGGTCTGCCGTTGGCTTCCAGTTCGAACCGCACTGAAAGCCTTACGTACCAGGCCATGCGCGGTCCTAAGGTTCTGGCAAGCTCGACGTTCTCGCTGACGTTCGGACCGACCGATCCGACGCACTACGGCGTGCTCGCGCCCGACGTGCCGGCGGTCGTCGACGGCAACACGATTCCGGTGAAGTATGACCTCACCAACATCGCCGGCGTCAACAATCCCGAGCTCGTCGTCTCCGAGCCGGGAAGGATGAGCCCGTCCACCGGTCAGCTCTTCCATCCGATCTACACTACGCCGCTGACCGCAACGACCGGGACGATCAACGTACCCGTCTCGGCGCTCCAAGGTGGCGGAATGTACGGCGTCGACGTCATCTACGACAGCGTAATCGGACGGCACAGCGATCCGGCCTTTACCCGCGTGCGTCCCAATGGTGCAAGCATGGTACAGGCGGAAGCGCCGACGCTCGCCAGCAACGGTTCGACGCCGGGTCACTTCCTCGATATCCCGTACGGCGGCAGCTTCCAAGTTAGCTACGATGTGAGCAAGGTGCCGGGAGCCACCGGTGCGTTGCTCGAGATCAGCGCCGCCGGTCCGGGAGCGTGGGGGATCTACAACCCGTTCAACAACCCGGGCGGATCGGTCTGCGACAACAACGGCGTGGACTCGGGTTCCGTCTATTGCGTTCCGGTGTCGGGAACGATGGGTACCGTCACGCTGAACGGCACGGCGGTGGGATTGATTCCAACGCTCAACCACGTCGTGCGCGTCATCCCGACGAAGTTCGGCTCGGCCGCCGGTGAAGGCGGCGAGGTGAGCACGATCACCATGGATGGCGTCCTTGCCGCCGACGGGGGCGGGGTGCAGAACGGATTCGGCATCAACCAAAGCGGCGGTCTGGACGGGTTTATCACCTCAGGCTTCCAGACGGCTTCGGGCCAGATTCTCACCTCGCTCGAGACGTTCGATCAAAGCTCCAATCAGATCACACAGACCGACGCGTCGGGCTCGGGCAGTCTGTATTTCACCGAAGGTAGCTCCGGCGTATTCGGCGGCGATATCGGGCTGATCGGCCTGCAAAACGTATCGACCGGAAACACGACCTACAACCTGCTGAACACGGTCACTTCGGGAGCCATCGGCAATCCGTGGACGCCACCGTCGACGGTCGATAACTTCGTCTCGGAAGCGGCCGAGAATTCGAGCAACGACGTGGCCGCGATGTACTTCTACGATCCGAGTGGAGCGCCAAAGGACAACTACCGGCTCTTCACCACGAACATCGTGAACAACACGTTCTCGTCGATCTACGACATCTCGGCTCCGCTGGCAACCGAAGGGCTGCCGAACATCTGGGGCCTAGCGGAAAGCACGTCGGCCAATGAAGCCGTCCTTCCCGCGGAGGACTTCTTTGCCAACTGCCCGGCGCCAACCGTGATTACGGTCAACCTTACCACCGGAACCGTGGGCTCGTTCCTCGGTCAGGGCGCTGGGTTCCCCTACGGAATCGCGGTCGATTCCAACAGCAACAAGATGGCTATCCCGACCTTGTGCGATGGCGGGCTGACCATCTACAACTTGGCCAACAACACGAGCACCGAGATTCCGCTCGATGGAAATCCCAGCACTACCGGTAACGTCTTCAATGGCTTCTACACGGAGAGCGATCCGGTAAACGGACGCTTCTTGGTCGAGCAGACGACGTCGCCCGATTTCGGAGCGAACAATAATTCGCTCAGCCGCGTGCTCGTCTACGACGAGTCCGGAAACCTGCTCGAAAAGAAAGAGCAGTTCGACCTGTATGGCGCGTTCTTGACGATTCAAGCGCACAACTTGCAGGTTAACGGGGCACGGCATGCCGGGTATCTCATCGGGCCTCTCGAGAGTCAGCTGGAGCCGTTCACGTATTAGTACGTTGATACGTAACGTCTAGCTGCTAACAAGAGGAGCCGGGTTCGCCCGGCTCCTCATTGTCATTCGTTTGTATCGTCGAGCCTGCGCGCCGTTTCGTCGAGAGCGCGCGCCAGCATCCGTGCCTCGCGCGCCACGTTGCCGGCATTGGCTGCAAAGATCTCATCCCACAACGCGCGGTCGCTCCGCGCAATTCTCTGCAGCTCGCGCGCAACCGGGCCGCACAGCGCCGCATCGCCCTCGTCGAAATGTTCGGTGACTAGCCACGCCAGCAACTGCAGCACATGCGACGTGCGGGCGGCCCGGCGATCGTGATCTGCCGCGTCAACGGCGAACGCATGCGCCCCCATCGACGCGATAAATGCGACGGCGCGCCGATCGCTTGCAGCATCGCCGCTCGGGACGTACGCCCACGGACGGTCCTCGAACATCGCCGGCGAGGCGGCAGACGGGCCGGAGCGCTCGCCGCCGGCCAGCGGGTGCGTGGCCACGAAGTTACGCACTCCGACCGCCGCGGCAACGATCGGCGCCTTTACCGAGGCGACGTCGAGCAACAGGTGCGCGTTCGTTGAACGAGCGTCCGGCGAGCGCAGCTGCGCAATGGTTTCTTTGAGCGGCGTCGCCAGCACGATCGTGTCGCACGAGGCGAAGATCTCGGCACGTCCGGCAACGGCGTCAATAGCTCCCCGATCGCGGGCCGCGCGCGTGGCATCGGCGTTAACGTCGCATCCTACCACCTGCGAACCGCCGGCACGCGCGCGCAGGCCGATCGAGGCGCCGATCAGCCCCGTACCGATGACGCCGAGCTTCACCGGCCGCGGACAAGATCCGGGCGCAGCGTCACCGCACGCTCCAGATAAACGTGCTCGATCTCTTCCTGCGTTCGCTGCGTATTGACGTGCATGAGCACGCGAATGCAATGTCCCATCGCTCCCGGCACGTCGATCTCGGTGAAGTGCAGCATCGGCACTTGAACCCAGCCCATCGAGCGGGCGGCCAGGGCCGGGAAGGCCGCGCGCAGATCCGGCGTCAAGCTGAACAGGACCGAAGCGATGTCGTCAATCGCTACCTCGTTGCGCGCGGTCATTTCGCCCAAGAGCCGCTGCGTGGCCGCGACGATCGCGTCCGCGCTGTCCGCTTCGACGGTGATTGCGCCGCGAATTCCCCGGACGCGCAGATTGCTCACGCGACGTTGCCGCCAAGACTGGCAAGCGTCGAGTAGAACGACGGATACGACACGTCGGCGCACGCCGAGTCACGCAGCGCGCACTCGCCCTCGGCGATCAGCGCCGCCACCGAAGCAGCCATGGCAATGCGATGATCGCCGTTGGAGACGATCGGTGCTCCACGCAGCTCGACCGGTCCGCTAACGGCAAATCCGTCGTCATACGTCTCGACCCGGGCGCCGAGCGAGCGCAATAGCGCCGCGACGCTCTCGATGCGATCGCTTTCCTTCACGCGCAGCTCGCGCGCACCGTGCACCGTGGTCGTGCCCTTGGCCTGGGTGGCCACAACCGCCAGCAGCGGAAGCTCGTCGATGCTCGCCGCGACGTCTTCGGCCGACACGTTCACCGCATGCAAAGCACTGGAGCGCGCGCGCAGCGTAGCGATCGGCTCGGGAACCTTCCGCTCCAGCTCGATGGTGATGTCGGCGCCCATCCGGCGCAGCAACTCGACGAATCCCAACCGCGTCGGATTCGCGCCGACGTTGCGGATGACGATGTCGCCGTCGGGAACCAGCAGCGCTGCGCCGATCCAAAACGCGGCGCTCGACGGATCGCCGGGAACGCGCACGAACGCGCCGTGCAACTCTTGCTCGCCGGGCACGACCAGCTCGCCGTCGCGCCGTTCGAGCCGGCCGCCGAAGAGCGGCAGCATTCGTTCGGTGTGATCGCGCGAGGTCAGCGCACCGCCCAGCACCGTGGTACCCCGCGCGTGCAAACCGGCAAGCAGGACCGCCGATTTTACTTGCGCGCTGGGAACCGTGAGCGTTATGGCGGCGCCTTGAAGCTGCCGTCCAACGATCGCAATCGGAGCGGTACCACCGGCTGCCAGTTCGATGGTTGCGTCCATCGCGCGCAAGGGATCGGCCACGCGCCGCATCGGCCGCCGGCTCAGCGACGCGTCGCCGACGAGCGAAACGTGCGACGAGGTTCCGGCCAGGACGCCGGTCATGAGCCGCATCGTCGTTCCCGAGTTGCGGCAGTCGATGACGCCGCGCGCCTCGAGCGCCCCGTGTCCACGGCCCTGCACGATGACGGCGTCGCCGTTGCGCTGCATGTGAACGCCGCATTCGCCCAGCGCCTTGCTGGTTGCGGACACGTCTGCGCTATCGGGCAAACCGACGATGCGCGTCCACCCGCGTGCCATGGCACCGAGGATCAGCGCGCGGTGGGCGATCGATTTGTCGCCCGGCACGGCGATCGTTCCGCGCAAGCGATCGGTGCGCGCGATGCGCAGCACGTTCACGCGCCGCCCTTCCTCACACGCGCATCTCGCGCGAATGTTCCAGCGGAATGCGATCGAGGTCGGCGACGATGATCGTGAAATCATCGAAGGTCTGCGCTTGTTCCTTATCGCTCTTGGCTTCGGGCGGATTTGGATGTACCTCGACCATCAGCCCGTGGGCTCCAACGGCTTTGGCGGCGCGGCACAGAGGGCGCACCCAGCGACGGACGCCGACGCCGTGACTCGGATCGACAACCACCGGCAGGTGGGTGCGCTCGCGCAGAACCGGTACCGCCGAAAGATCGAGCGTGTTGCGCGTAGCCGGTTCGAACGTGCGAATGCCGCGCTCGCACAACACCACGTTGGGATTTCCCTCCGACAGAATGTACTCCGCGGCCGATAGGAGTTCGTCGATCGTGGCCGACAATCCACGCTTGAGCAACACCGGATGTCCGCTGCGTCCCACCGCTTTGAGCAAGTCGAAGTTTTGCATGTTGCGGGCGCCAATTTGCAGCATGTCGACCTGCGCCGCCATTCGATCGACCTGATCGAGCGTCATGACTTCGCTTATCGTCGGCAGACCGGCGATGCGGCCCGCCTCGGCCAGCAGCGCGACCCCTTCCCAACCCAAGCCTTGGAAGGCGTACGGGCTGGTACGCGGCTTGAATGCTCCGCCGCGCAGCATGGCCGCGCCGCGGGCCTTCACGGCCTGCGCGGTATCGACGATCTGCTCGCGGGATTCCACCGAGCACGGCCCGGCAATTAGAATGAAGTTTCCGTCGCCGAAGCGCAGGTCGCCAACCTGGACGTAGGAACCGTCCGGTCGCGCCGGACGGGAGAACCGCGGCACGATCTCGCGGATGGTGGAGACCGGTGCCACCGCCGCAGCCAGATGAGCGCGAGCCGCTTCGTCGAGCTTTGCGACGACGGCTTGCTCCGGGGAGCCGACCGGCGCGCCGACGTGCGCGTCGTAACTGCCCAGCACGGTTAGCGAGCGCGCTTCGCCGCGCAGCCCATCGATCGCCGCCGCGATGCGCAGATCGTCGAGGTCGCCTTCGACGTCGCAATAAAACGTATGATCGGTGCCGTGACCCAATCGCGGTTTGGACTCGACCTTGCTCAAGTTCGCATCGGCTTTCGCGAAATGGGACAATCCGCGGGCGAGCGCGCCGGGCGCATCGGCCAGAGTAAAGATCACCGAGGTCTTGCGCGGCGTACCGGATACCGGTCGGGTGGCGGCATTCAAGCCCGAACGAACCACCAAGAAGCGCGTGTAGGTACGCGGATCGTCGGCACAATGCGTGGCGAGTTCGATCAATCCATAGGTGCGAGCCGCGGCTACCGGCGCCAACGCGGCAATCGCCGTCGAACCGCGGCGTGCCACCTCACGCGCCGCAACGCCGGTGTCTTCGCAGGGGATCGCGCGCGCTTGCACCAGACTCGCCAGGAATTTTCCGCACTCCGCAATCACCAGCGGATGCGCCAGTACTTCACGCACGTCATCCAGCAACGCACCCGCGACGCCAAGCAGGCGATGATCGGTGTGCATGAGGATTTCAGCGACCGGCTGCAATGAGAACTCGGCTACGAGATCGTAGCCCTCGCGCACGGTTCCACCGATTGCATTCTCGATCGGAATGACGCCGACGTCGGCGCGCTGGCCCGAGACCGCGGTCGCGACTTCACGATAGGTCGGAACGCCGATCGTTTTTGCTTCCAGACCGCCGGCCGCAAAGAACTGCTCCGCAACCAGTTGCGAGTACGCGCCGTCGACGCCTTGATATACTGCGGTCGCCATCTTCCTCTCCCGGTTTTACTACAAAAAACCCCCGCCTGGCCGGCGAGGGTTGCTGCTTTTAGATCCTAGCTCTTGCTTAGGTGTCTGTGCACGCACACATCCTCGACCGACCCGAAGGCGCCGGCCAATAGTAATACGCTGCGTAGCCGCTTTCACATGCGTGAGACATGTCGCGATGAAACCACGAACTGCGCCATCTGTCAAGTGAGGGCTTTACCGCTATTTGGGCGATTACCGCTCGTAGAGCCAGCGCATGATGGCCGTCGCAACGACGCCGTATTCGACCTGGTGCAGCTTTTGTAGCACCTCGTCTTCGTTATCGCCCGGCGGTATGCGTACCGGCTTTCGCGCCAGCACGGTGCCGTGGTCTTTCTGGGTGTCGACCATGTGCGCGGTAGCTCCCGTCCAGCCGACGCTCGCTCGCAGCGCAGCGCGTAGCGCTCGTGCACCGCGAAATGCGGGCTGAACGGTACCGTCCGGCAGCGTCACCGTGTCGCGCGACTGATCCAAGGGCAAAAACGCCGGATGAATGTTGATGGTGTTCGGAAAATCGCGCACGAAGTTCTCGTCGAGCAAATGCATCCAGCCGAGCAACAGGATGAGTTGCGGGTGCTCGGCACCGACCGCAGCTCGCAAGC
>JBPYDW010000343.1:0-18771 GCA_051986335.1 Vulcanimicrobiaceae bacterium
AACAAGTGATTGTGCGTCCCGACATATCCGGGCATAAGCGTGCGATTCGTGCCGTCGACGATCTTCGCGCCGGCCGGAACGGCTGCGCTCGCGGCCGGACCGATGCTCGCGACCTTTCCGCCGCGCAGCACGACGGTCTGATCCGTCGCCGGGGCCGCGCCGGTGCCGTCGATGACGCGTACGTGCTCGATCGCCACGATCGGTGCATTTACCGCGACGTAGGGGGCAACGGTCGCGCTCGGCTTGTCGCCCTGAGCCGCAAACCCAAGCTGCGGCAACGCAGGAAGAACAACGATCAGCAGCGCTGCCAGGAATCTCATACGCCCTCCACGACGATGTAAACGATCAAGGAAGCTTCGACGGCAGGCTCTCCCGCCCGCCCGACGTGATTGCCACGGCCGTCAGCTTATCGCCTGCGGAAGCGGGAAGCGGTTGCGAGTATCGCTTCGACCGTGCAGTCGGTCGCGAGCCGTCGGTGGTGTAGACGATCTCGGCGTTCGGCACGAGGTCATGAATTTCGACGACGCCGGCATGGGCCCAGAACGTTGGCTCGGGCACGCGGTAATTGTAGCCGTTCGCATCGAGCCACGCGTACTGCGCAACGGTGCGGCGCAGGAACGAATCCCAGTTCTTGACCCGCGGCGAATCCCAACCAATCTCGGCCAGCGCCAGCTCGCGCGGCAACAACATGTAGAAGAGATGCTCTTGTGTCGGAATGTATTCGGTCCACACGCTGCCCTCGATGCCGATGACGTGCTGCGCTTGCGCCGCGCTCAATCCGCTCGGCGTGGGATAGTACCCGTAGACGTCTTGCAAGGTCGCCGGCGGCCCACCGATCGCCAGCGGTTCGTCGTCCGAGGGACTTTGGTAGGCGTCGAAATACAACGGACCATCGGGCGTCATCACCACGTCGTTGCCGGCTTGGGTTGCGTCGATCGCACCGCGCGCGCCGCGGAACGACGTAATCACCGCCGAGGAAGAGACTCCGGACAGCACGTTATCCCAGCCGACAACACGCCGCCCCTTACTCGCCAGAATGCGCTCGATGCGGCGATCGAAATACGCTTGCACCTGCGCGAGCGACGTCAAGTGTTGGCTCTGCATAACTTGGCTCACAACCGCGCTCCCCGTCCACGCCTTCAGCGGAACCTCGTCCCCACCGATGTGCACGTAACGCCCGGGGAAGAGCGCGGCAATTTCGGTGAGCACGTTGTCGTAGAAACTGAAAGCCGCATCGCTCGGACACACGACGTCCGCGCTGATGCCCCACGTTTCGCGCACGTGGTGTTCGCCTTTGTGGCATGCCAATTCCGGATACGCCGCCAAGACGGCCGAGGAGTGGCCGGGCATCTCGATTTCGGGAACGATGGTGATGTAACGCTGTTTCGCGTAGGCGACGATCTCGCGGATCTGATCTTGCGTATAGTAACCGCAGTAGAGCTTGCCGTCGAATTTCGTTCGATCGGCGCCGATCTGCGAGCTATCGCGGCACGACCCGATCGTCGTGAGTTTGGGATAGCGCGCGATTTCGATGCGCCAGCCTTGGTCGTCGGTAAGATGCCAGTGGAAGACGTTCAACTTGTAGCGAGCGGCGACGTCGAGGTACTTCTCCACCACCGGAACCGCAAAGAAGTGCCGGGCGACGTCCAACGAGATGCCGCGCCAGCGATACTCCGGGCGGTCGGCGATCTCGACCAGCGGAACGGCACTGCCCTCGCCGGAGGGAAAGAGTTGCTCGAACGTTTGTAGACCGTAGAAGAGTCCGGGACCACCGTTGGCCGCGATGCGCACGCCGTCGCCGGCAACGCGTAAACGATACCCCTCGGCACCCAGGCGCGCATCGCTCGCGCTTCCGTCGAGGCGAATTTGCCCGTCCCCAGCGTGGACGACCGTTGCCGCGACGCCGCGCGTCTGCAGGAACGAGCGAGCGAATTCGGCCACGTTGAGCTCGTCGGCGGAGCGGGCCACGATCGTCGCCACCGGCGGTAACGCGTACGTTCCCGCCGCGAAATGAATCGAGCGCGGCATTGGAATCACGCCGATAGGCGCGCCGGGATTCTGCGCGCTTTGTGCCCCGTGCGCCGGAGCAATGCATGTCAGCAGAGCGGCGGCGGCGAGAACAGCGCTAGGTCGTCGTGTCACGCTTGGTCGGAACCCAGTAGCGGCGGACGATGCTGCCGTCGTCGAGCCTCGAATCCTCGCTGCGGCGTCCGCCGCACTTTTCGATGATGCGCGCGGACGCCGCATTGGAGTCATTGCACGTCAGCAGCGCCTCGTCGACCCCTTGGGCGCGCAGGACCTCGAGCGCCAGCTCGAGCCCGCGCGTTGCCACACCGTGGCCGCGCGCCGACGGACGCACCGAGTAGCCGATGTGTCCGCCGCGCTGAGCCAGACGCTGGTTCAATGCGTAGCGGATCGAGACGGTGCCGCGGATGCGCCCGTCCTCTTCGATCCAAAACGTATCGGACTTCACCATGTCGGGAAACGGACCGCGGCTGGCACGCATGCCTTCGACGAGATCGAAGTAGCCGTCGACGTCGCCCAGCGCGATCGCCCACATCGGCTCGAACGCTTCGGTGATGTTGCCGCTCGCGCGCCACTCGGCCATCATCTCGAGAAACTCGTCCTTGCGCTCACGGCTCACCGGCACCAGTCGAGCCGCCATCACTCCTCGGGCTGACAGAGTTCGATCAATACGCCGCCGGTCGACCTCGGATGCAGGAAGGCGATGCGATTTCCGTGCGCGCCCTTGCGCGGCACGTCGTCGATCAACTGCACGCCCTTGGCCTTCAACTCGGCGAGTTTCTCTTCGAGGTTGCGCACGCGGTACGCGGTGTGATGCAGCTTCGTCTGCGCATCGCCGCGGTAGCGCGCCACCGGCGAATCCTCCGAAAGCGGGCGCAGGAGTTCGATGAACGAGTAACCGGCGCGCAGGCCGACCGCCTCGATGCCTTGGTCGGCGACGATCTCACGATAGACTTGTTCGAAGCCTAACGTCTTCGTATACAGTGCCAGCGTTGCATCCAAGTCTTTGACCACGATGGCGACGTGGTCGATCTTCACGCGACGACTTCCTTGGCACG
This sequence comes from Vulcanimicrobiaceae bacterium, assembly GCA_051986335.1. Taxonomy (GTDB): domain Bacteria; phylum Vulcanimicrobiota; class Vulcanimicrobiia; order Vulcanimicrobiales; family Vulcanimicrobiaceae; genus JBPYDW01. The sequence goes on from JBPYDW010000343.1 coordinate 3,084, forward strand.
ATAGGTTCCGAAGACGTCGCGCAGGACGTTACAGATTTCTCCGAGCGTTGCTCCGGCATCGACCGCCTCGATAAAGACGGGCATCAGATTGCCGCCCCCTTTTGCCGTTTCGCGCACCGCTGCCAAGCGCGCGTCGACCGCCCGGGCGTCGCGTGCGGCGCGGAACGCCTGTAGCCGGGCGACCTGGTCGGCTTCGATCGCTTCGTCGACGCGCTGCAGCGCGATATTGGTCGCGGCGGCCCGCGGGCCGCCAAACTTATTCACGCCGACCAGTACCGTCTCGCCGTTCTCGATTGCTTGCTGGGCCCGGTAGGCCGAATCGGCAACGCGACTCTGCATCCATCCCGACTCGATCGCCGCCACCGCTCCGCCCACGTCGTCGATCTCTCGAATCAACGCTGCGGCACGCTCGATGAGTTCGTTGGTCAGCGACTCCACGTAGTACGAGCCCGCCATCGGGTCGACGACTTCGGTGACGCCGCTCTCATACGCGATGATCTGTTGCGTGCGCAGCGCAAGGCGTGCGCTTTCGGCGGTCGGGAGCGCCAGCGCCTCGTCCTTGCCGTTAGTGTGCAGCGATTGCGTGCCGCCCAAGACTGCCGCGAGCGCTTGCAAGGTTACGCGCACGACGTTGTTTTCCGGTTCCTGGGCCATCAGCGTCGAGCCGCCGGTTTGAGTGTGGAAGCGCAGCATCTGCGAGCGCGGATCTTTGCAGCCGAATTCATCGCGGGCGATGTGCGCCCACAGATAGCGGGCGGCACGAAACTTAGCGACTTCTTCAAAGAAATCGTTGTGTGCGTTCCAGAAGAACGAGATGCGCGGCGCGATCTCGTCGAGGGCGATGCCGGCATCGGCAGCAGCCCGCAGGTAGGCCTTGCCGTTTGCCAAGGTAAAGCCGATCTCTTCGATGGCGGTCGACCCGGCTTCGCGAATGTGATAGCCCGAGATCGAGATCGAGTTCCACTGCGGTACCTCGCGCGCGCAATATGCCATCACGTCGGTCACCAACCGCATCGAGGGTCCGGGCGGATAGATGTACGTGCCGCGAGCTACGTATTCTTTGAGCACATCGTTCTGCACGGTTCCGCCCAATTTGGTAAATGGCACGCCGCGGCGGCGCGCCACCGCCAGGAACATCGCCAGTAAGAGCGACGCCGGCGCGTTAATCGTCATCGAGACCGTTACTTGGTCGAGGGGAATCTCGGAAAAGAGCGTTTCCATGTCGGCAACCGAATCGATAGCGACGCCAACCTTGCCGACTTCGCCGCGCGCTTGCGGCGCATCGGAATCGTACCCCAGTTGCGTCGGCAAGTCGAACGCGACCGAGAGTCCGGTTGTGCCGTGGTCGAGCAAATAACGGTAGCGCTCGTTGGACTCGGCCGCGGTTCCAAAGCCCGCATACTGACGCATCGTCCATAGCCGGCCACGATACATGTCCTTGCGGATACCGCGTGCAAAGGGAAATTTGCCGGGCTCGCCGAGATCGTGCGGCTCGCCGGTTATCGCATCGTAGACCGGCTGAATCGGAATGCCGGAGGCATTTACGTCACGAGGCATGCGCCTTGAACCTTCGGCGACCGGTGCGCGCCCACCTCAAGGTTATGCGAGCGTGACCAGCGGCGCTCCGGCCTCGACCGGCGCGCCGACGGCGACGCGAACGGTCGCGACGGTGCCGGCTTTGTGCGCGCGCAGCTCGTTCATCATCTTCATCGCCTCGATCACCGCCACGACTTGGCCCTCGCTAACGGTATCGCCCGGCGCGACCTTGAGCTCGACGACCGAGCCGTGCATCGGCGAGACGATGTCGTTTCCAGCGGCCCCGGCCGCGCCTTTCTTGCGGGCGACGCGCGGCGCCACCCGCGAACTTGCGGCCGCGCTGCCTGCATGCGCCGGCGAGTCGAGCACGCGCACGTGAAAGAGGCGATCGTTCACTTCGACTCGGATCACGCCGTTGCTCGAAAGCTCCGCCGCGGGCGGGGGGATGACCGCTTCCGGCGTAGCGGCACGTTGCAGCGATGCAATATCGCCCTCGAGCGTGGCCGTACCGTAGCTGCCGTCGATTACCGCGGGGTGATCGCAGAGGGCGCGCAAGAGCGGAAGCGTCGTCGGCACGCCCTCGATCGCATATTCATCGATCGCGCGGCGCAACCGCGCCAGCGACTCATCGCGCGTCGGAGCCCAAACGATCAACTTGGCGATCATCGAGTCGTAGTCGGGAGAGATCGTGTAACCGGCGAACGCTGCCGAGTCTACGCGCACTCCCGGGCCGCCGGGCTCACGGTAGACGCGCAGCGTACCTGGTGCGGGGCGAAAGTCGTGCGCCGGGTCCTCGGCGTTTACCCGGCCTTCGATCGCGTGTCCGCGGAACGTTATTTCGTCCTGGGAAAATCCGAGCGGTTCGCCGGCCGCGACCCGAATCTGCTCGCGAATGAGATCCAAACCCGAGACCATCTCGCTTACGGTATGCTCGACTTGGATGCGCGTGTTCATCTCGAGAAAAAAGAACTCGTCGCCGGCCAGCAGGCACTCCATCGTGCCCACCGAGTCGTAGCCGATCGCGCGAGCGGCGCGTGTTCCGGCCTCGCGCAACGCCGTGCGCACCCGTTTGGGCAGCGACGGCAGCGCCTCTTCGACGACCTTCTGATGCCGGCGCTGCAGCGAACAGTCCCGCTCGCCGACGTGCACGACGTTGCCGTGCTTGTCGGCCAAGATCTGCAACTCGATATGCTTGGGATTATCCAAGTAGCGTTCGGCGTAGACGACGTCGTTCTTGAAATACGCGGCAGCTTCGCGCCGGGCCGTATCGAATGCGGATTCAAGCTCGTCGAGCGTCCACGCAACTTTCAGGCCTTTGCCTCCGCCGCCGCCGGAGGCCTTGATCGCCAGCGGCAAACCGTAACGCTGCGCGGCTTCGCGCGCTTGCGCAAGATTGCGTAGCGGTTGCGTGCCGCCGGGAACCAGCGGTACGTTGGCACTTTGCATCGCCTGCCGAGCTCGCAGCTTATCGCCCATCGCGTCGATCGCGTCGGCGTGCGGCCCAATCCAAACCAGCCCGGCGGAAACCACCGCGCGGGCAAAGAGTGCGTTCTCGGCCAGAAAGCCGTAACCGGGATGAATTGCTTGCGCTCGGGCGCGCGATGCGATTTCGATGAGCTTGTCGCCGTCCAGATACGATTGCGAAGCGGCGGCGGGGCCCAGCAAATACGCCTCGTCGGCCATGCGCACGTGCAGCGCGTCGCGATCGGCCTCGGAGTACACGGCGACGGTGTCGATCTTCATCTCGCGCGCCGTCCGGATGATGCGAACCGCAATCTCGCCGCGGTTTGCGATCAGGATCTTCGCGAACACGTCAGCGGCTCGCGATCAGTGCGCGCAGATCGTCGATATCGAGGTCGGGAAAGCGCGAGGCGAGGGTCCAGGCCGAACTCTGCGACGCTGCGCTCGCATCGGCTCGCTCCGTCAACGACGACAGGGCCGCAACGATTGCGGCGATCTCGTCGTCGGCCGGCTGCGCGCCGAGAATTTCTATCATCCGCTGTACTCGGGTGGATACATGCCCATCGCATGATAGCCGGAGTCCACGAAATGCACGTCCGCGGTGATCGCGCTCGCCAAGTCCGAGGCCAGAAAGACCGCGACGTTGCCGATGTCTTCGGGCGTGACGTTTCGCCGCAGCGGCGCGACCTTGGGAACGACGTCGAGAATCCTCGAAAAGCCGGCGACTTGGCGCGAGCTGGCCGTCTTGATCGGCCCGGCCGAGATCGCATTTACGCGAATGCCGCGGTCGCCCAGATCGTATGCCAAATAACGAACGATGGATTCGAGAGCGGCCTTGGCGATGCCGGCAATATTGTAGTTCGGCACGATCTGCGTGGCGCCTAGATACGTCAGCGCCACGATCGAAGCCCCATCGTTGAGCTGCGCGCGCAGGCCTTGCGCGAGAGCGATCAGCGAAAACGACGATATGTCCAATGCTTGGTTGAAGCCGGTGCGCGAGGTGTCGTAGACCTTGCCGGCCAGATCTTCCTTATTGACGAAGGCGATGCAGTGTACCAGCACGTCGAGAGGACCGAACTGCGGCGCGAGCGTTTGGCTCATGGCCGCAATCGATGCGTCGGATGATACGTCGCACTCCACCACGGGTCCGCCACCCAACTCCTTGGCCAATTTGGCAACTTCGTCGAGGACGCGCTCGCCTTGATAGGTGAGGGCGATCTGCGCACCGTGCGCGTGAAGTTGTTTGGCAATTCCGGTTGCGATCGACCAACGGTTGGCGACGCCGGTCACAAGGGCTCGCTTCCCTTCCAGTAGTTTCACGCTGCGTTAGATACCAGCGCGGGGTGCCGCGTCCTGCGCGTTAAGCGCCCGCGGGCCGCTCACGTTCGGGTTGCCGATTTCGAAGAAACGCAACGGCCGCTCTGCGTCGCGTGTGATCCCGATGCGAACGCTCACGCCAATCTTGCCGGTCTTTCGCACCGCAGTTCCCAACCATAGCTGACCCGGCGCGCACAGATCGATGCCGTCGAAGCGGCGGTCGATATCGAGCGCTTGAGCGACGCGGCCCGGCCCGCGGGTGAGATCCCGGCGCACGGTGGTTTTTCGAAAGCGCTCCATCAGCGCGATGCCTTCGAGCGGTTCCAACGCGCGAATCAAGACTCCACCGCCCACGCCGTCGTGGTAGCTAGCAACGTTGAGCATCCACGACGAGCCGTAGGCCAAATAGACGTAGGCGGTACCACGGCGCGCGAACAGCGAGGCATTGGCCCGCGACTTTCCGCGAAACGCATGGCAGGCCGCGTCGCCGGGCTCGTATGCCTCCGCTTCCACGATGCGACCGCTGATTCGGCCGCGCGCCGTTTCGCGCACGACGGTTTTGCCGATGAGATAGCGCGCCATCGCCCGGCTCCCGATGGGCAGGGTAGCGCGTCGCAGAACCTTGATTGCCGGTCTCAGAGCGGAATGTTGCCGTGTTTGCGCTTGGGCCGCTCGACGCGTTTTCCGCGCAGCATGTCCAATGCGGTGGCAATCGCGCCCCGCGTGCGCCGAGCTTCGATGACGTCGTCCACGTAGCCGTACTGCGCGGCGATATATGGATTGGCGAAACGCTCGACGTAGTCGTCGATCAGCGACTTCATCTTCGCCTCTTTGTCGCCGGCGGCGGCGATCTCGCGGCGGAAGATCGTCCTCACCGCCCCCTCCGCGCCCATCACCGCGATCTCGGCGGTCGGCCAGGCCAAGTTGACGTCCGCCCGGATGTGCTTTGACGCCATGACGTCGTACGCGCCGCCGTATGCCTTACGGGTGATGATGGTAATCTTCGGTACGGTCGCTTCGGCAAATGCGTACAACAGTTTTGCTCCGTGCACGATGATGCCGCCATATTCCTGATCGGTGCCTGGCAAGAATCCGGGAACGTCGACGAAGGTGATGAGCGGGATGTTGAAAGCATCGCAGAACCGCACGAAGCGCGCCGCTTTGATCGAGCTCTTGATATCGAGAACGCCGGCCAAGACGTTGGGCTGATTGGCGACGATGCCCACGCTCTGTCCGGCGATGCGCCCGAAGCCGCAGATGATGTTTTGGGCGTAGGACGGTAGAATCTCCAGGAAATCGTCGTCATCCACGATCGGCGTGATGACGTCGTGCATGTCGTAGGGCTTGTTCGGTGCATCCGGCACCACGTCGTCGAGGGCGGCGGCTTCGCGGCGCGGATCGTCGCCGGTCGCGTAGCGCGGCGGATCCTCCAGGTTGTTCTGCGGAATGTAAGAGAGAAGTACGCGTGCGAGCTGCGACAGCTCGTCTTCGTCGGCAGCGACCAAGTGGGCGACGCCGCTCTTGGTGGCGTGGGTCGTAGCGCCACCCAGCTGCTCGAACGTGACGTCTTCGCCGGTGACCGTCTTGATGATCTCCGGTCCGGTGATAAACATCTGTGAGATCTTTTCGGTCATGATCACGAAGTCGGTGATCGCCGGCGAGTACACCGCGCCGCCGGCGCAGGGCCCGGCGATCAGGCTGATCTGCGGAATCACGCCGCTGGCTTGAACGTTGCGCCAAAAGATCTCGGCGTAGCCGCCGAGCGAAACGACGCCCTCTTGAATCCGCGCGCCGCCCGAGTCGTTGATGCCGATCATCGGCGAGCCGGTGCGCAGCGCCAGATCCATGACTTTGCAGATCTTTTCGGCGTACGCTTCGCCGAGCGAGCCGCCGAGCACGGTGAAGTCTTGTGAGAAAAGGAACACCTGGCGGCCGTCGATCGTCGCCCGCCCAGTAACGACGCCGTCGCCCAAAAACTCTTTTTCATCGAGTCCGAACGCGTTGGCGCGATGGACGACGAAGCGATCCAGTTCGGTAAAGGAGTCGGGATCGACCAACGCGTGGACGCGCTCGTGCGCGGTGCGCTTTCCGCGCTCGTGCTGCTTGGCGACGGCTTGCGCACCGGCCGGAGCGCGCGCGAGTTCGCCCTTGCGCCGCAGCTCCTCGTACTCTTGTTCGTGCGTCCTCACCGGGACGCGGTTTTCACCTCCCGGTAGGCGCGCCCTTGCCGCCGGGCACCGTTACGGGCAGTAACTACTTTGCGGCGCCGACGGCGGCCGGCACCGGCGCAACCGCTCGCCGCGGCGCGCGCAGCAGGAACGACAGCGGAGCCAGCACCAGCGTCACCGCGCCCAGAAAGTAAAAGGCGTCGGCAAACGCCATCGTCAGTGCCTGCTGGCGCACGAGCTCCTGCAGCTGCGCCAGCGATGCATTGTGCTGCAAGAACTGCACCGCGGCGAGGCTGCGTGAGGTGATCGTCGCCGTGAGCGTGTCGAAATGCAACGCGCCACGGCGATCGAGCATGGTAACCAGGATTGCGGTCGATATCGAGCCGCCGAGCTGCTGGCACAGGCTGAGCAGCGACGTGGCCTTCTGCGTATCGATCCCCTGCACGGAACTCAAGACGGCGGTCGCAAGCGGAACGAAGATCATGCCAAACCCGAGTCCGCCCAGTACCAGGGCGCCGACGAAGGTGTAGAAGTCGGAGTTGATGGTGATGATCTTCCCACTCCAAAAATTGGCGATCGCTACGATGACGAAACCGCAGATGAGTGCAACACTCGGCGCCATCTTGAACCGGTTAAGCAAAATCAGCGTCACCGGCGTCATCGCGGCGATCGCCAGCGCCCTGCACAAGATCGATTCGCCCGAGAGCGTCGCGGTGAAATTCAGCAGCGATTGCTGAAATTGCGGCAAGAGTATGACGCCGCCAAAGAGCGAGAAGGCCAGCGTCATCGCTAAGAGGCAACCGGCCGCGACCGTTCGGTTCTGCAGGATGCGCAGGTCGACGATCGGGCGCTTAGCGATGCGCAGCTCCCAGAAGACGAAGGTGGCCAGGCTAACCGCGGCGAGTATCGCTAACGATCGAATGTTGCCGTCATTGAACCAGTCGTTGCGCTCGCCTTCGTCCAGAACGTATTGCAGCGATCCCAGGCCGGCGGCCATCAAGACCAGACCGATGCCGTCGACCGAGGGCCGTCCGAAGCGCGGCGGATTGCGCAACATCATCGCGCAAATAGTCGCGGCGGCGATGCCGGGAACGATGTTGATGTAGAAGATCCAATTCCAGGACAGGGAATCGGTCAAGATGCCGCCGAGAGTCGGACCGATGCTCGGGCCTACGACGGCGCCCAGCGATACCAGCGCTTGACTCGTGCCGATCTCCCTGGCGGGAAAGGTGTCGCGCATGATCGCTTGGCCCGTCGAGATCAAGCCGCCACCGCACAAGCCTTGCAGAATGCGAAAGAAGATCAACTGGTCGAGCGATTGCGAGAGGCCGCACAGCGCCGACGTGATCGTAAAGCCAAGAATGGCGCCGACGTAATACTGGCGCCGGCCAAAGACCTGTTGCAGCCAAGGCGTCAGGGGGATCACGATGACCGCCGCAATGATATAGCCGGTGACGATCCATGCCCCCTGGTCGAAGTTGGCACCCAGGTTGCCCTGGATCGTCGGCAATGCCACGTTGACGATGGTGACGTCCAGGACTTGCAAGAGGGTCGCCGACATCACGCCGATCACGACGAGCCACCGGCGCAGGCCGTACTCTACGAGATCGTCAGCGCGCTGCATGGCAATGTCTGCAACCCCGGGCAATCGTGGGCCAGTTGCGCGTCACAGACCGCCACAATAAAGGAAGGAGCAGTACATGTCCACCTCGGTCCGCGAGCGTACGATCCGCTGGGAGGATACCGCGCGCTCCGCGCACGCCTTTGCCGAGCTCCCCGGTTTGGAGGTTCTGCGCGGCATGGGCGACGGCACGCTGGCAATGCCGCCGATGACCGTGCTGTTGGAGCTGCGCGCCGCCGAAGTCGGCGACGGCGTCGTGCGCTTTGCGATGGTACCGCGCGACTACATGAGCAATCCGCTGGGCTTCTTGCACGGTGGAGCGTTGGCCACGCTGCTCGACACCGTACTCACGACCTGCGTCTTCACAAAACTCCCGGCCGGACGTTCGTGTACGACCACCGACCTGCAAATCCAATTCATCCGGCCGGTCGTCCCGGGCGGTCCCGAAGTCATAGCCGAGGGCAGGGTGGTGCATCTGGGGAGTACGCGCGCGACGTCGCAGGCGCAGGCGTTCGATGCTGCGGGGAAGATCTACGCGACGGCAACGGCAGGGATGGCGGTGCTTGACATCGCGGATTTGAGACCTCGCTAACGCTTGGTCACCAGATTCCCAGCGCGGCCTTGACGTCATCGTTGGCCATCGTTCGTGGATCCCACGGCGGCGTGAAGGTGATCTCGACGTTCGCGGTCTTAACGCCTTCGATCGCTTTTACGTTGTCTTCCACCGATTTCTTGAACAGCGGTCCGACCGGACACATCGGCGACGTCAGCGTCATTACGACGGTAACGTGTTCGTCGTTCTCGCCTTCGACGGAGATGTCGTAGACCAAACCCAAATCGAGAATTCCCAGATCGAGTTCGGGATCTTTTACGACTTCTAATGATTTGCGCACTTGATCGACGGTCGGCATGATGTTGGGCCTTCTGCGCCTAAACCCCCAGGGCATGCAACGCATGCTGCCGGTCGCATTTGCCGCGTGTATCACGTTGGCATTGTCGTCGTGTCCGGCTCGTGCAGACATCTCCATAGCAGGCGGCGGCTACACCTCAACCTCTCCGTCGCAAACCGGCGGTGCCGTGATGCTCAGCTCCGGGGCTTCGATTCCCTCGACCCCGGTCGAACTTCAGGGAACGCTCACCGCGCCGATAGCCAAGCAAGGGGGCTACGCCTTGACCGTGGAGGTCCGTGGCTTCACCGGCGGCGGGCGGGGAGGAGCGTACGTGGGCGCCGGGGTGGGCTTCGGCAACCTCTCGGTGGACAAGAGCACGGGGGCCGTGTTCACCATCTTTGGGGGTAAGTCGATCGCGCCGCACACCTCGGTGGAGATTCGCTTGTGGAAGCAGACCAACGATACCGGGGCAACGGCAGGTTTCCTGGGGTTTCGATTCTCGCTGTGAATTCGCCGGGTACGAAACCGGGGGTAGCCTGCTCGGAGTTAACATCTTGACAACCGATTGCAACCCGGCCTGGGTACGTAGATACTAGAAGTAGCCGGATCGGAAGCGCCGGAGGAAGAGTTCGAACAATGTCAATGTGGGAACCGTTTACCGAGCGAGCGAGGCGCAGCATCGTGCTGGCGCAAGAAGAAGCGCAGCGCCTTGGTAACAACTACATCGGCACCGAGCATATCTTGCTCGGTATCATTTCAGAAGGCGAAAGCCTCGCTGCCAAAGTGCTTGAGTCGCTGGGCGTCAACTTGGCCAAGGTGCGACAAGAGGTCGAAGCGATCGTCGGCCGCGGCGGTCAGACGGTGCAGCAGGAGATGGTTTTCACTCCGCGAGCCAAGCGCGTTATCGAGTTGGCTTTTGAGGAGGCGCGCCAACTCAACCATAATTATATCGGCACCGAACATCTGCTGCTCGGCCTGATCCGCGAAGGCGAAGGCGTTGCGGCGCGCGTGCTTACCAATTTGGGCGTCGATCCGGCCAAAGTGCGCGTTCAGACGACATCGCTGCTGGGAGCCGAGGGACAACCGCCCGCGCCCAAGGGCAAGTCGAAAACGCCGACGCTCGATGCGTACGGACGCGACCTTACCCAGCTGGCACGCGATGCCAAATTGGATCCGGTGATCGGCCGCAGCAACGAAATCGAGCGCGTCATTCAGATACTGTCGCGCCGGACCAAGAACAACCCCGCGTTGATCGGCGAACCGGGCGTCGGCAAGACGGCAATTGCCGAAGGCCTCGCGCAACGCGTCATCAAGGGCGACATTCCCGAACCACTCAAGGATCGCCGGGTCATCACCCTCGATCTGGCCGGACTCGTTGCCGGCACGAAGTATCGCGGCGAGTTCGAAGAGCGGATGAAGCGCGTGATGGACGAGATCCGCGCGGCGTCCGGCGAGATCATTCTGTTCATCGACGAACTGCACACGCTGGTCGGTGCGGGTGCCGCCGAAGGAGCGATCGACGCCAGCAATATCATCAAGCCGGCGCTGGCGCGCGGCGAGCTTCAGTGCATCGGAGCCACGACTCTCAACGAATTCCGCAAGCACATCGAAAAGGACTCGGCACTGGAACGCCGCTTCCAGCCGGTCATGGTCGGCGAGCCCAGCGTCGACGAGACGATCGAAATTCTCAAGGGGCTGCGCGAGCGGTACGAGGCTCACCACAAGGTGCTGATCACCGACGAAGCGCTGGCTGCCGCCGCGCGCCTTGGCGACCGCTACATCACCGACCGCTTCTTGCCCGACAAAGCCGTCGATCTGATCGACGAAGCGTCCTCGCGCGTGCGCCTGCAATCGACCTTGCCGCCGAAAGACCTGCGCGACGTCGATGCGCAGCTGCACCGCTTGGCGACCGAGCGCGAAAACGTAGTGAAGAACGCCGATTTCGACAAAGCGGCGGCGCTGCGCGATCAGGAAGAGCAGCTGCGGGCGCAACGAGCCAAGCTGGACGCAGCCTGGCAAGAGAAGCGCGCCGCGCAGGCCGACAAACCGATCAAAGTTACCGAAGAGGACATCGCCCACATCGTTTCATCGTGGACGAAGATTCCGGTGAGCAGGCTCGCGCAAGCCGAAACTGCGCGATTGCTCAACATGAAGGAGTCGTTACACGAACGCGTGGTGGGACAGGACGAAGCCATCGAGGTTGTCACTCGAGCGATCCGCCGCTCGCGTGCCGGACTGAAGAATCCAAGCCGGCCGATCGGCTGCTTCATCTTCCTCGGCCCGACCGGCGTTGGCAAGACCGAAGTCGCGCGCAGTCTTGCCGAGTTCATGTTCGACGACGAAGAGTCGATGATTCGCATCGACATGTCGGAGTACATGGAAAAGTACTCGGTTTCGCGTCTGGTCGGCGCACCTCCGGGATACGTCGGCTACGAGGAAGGCGGTCAGTTGACCGAAGCGGTTCGCCGGCGTCCTTACTCGGTCGTGCTCCTCGACGAGATCGAAAAGGCGCATCCCGACGTCTTCAATTTGCTGCTGCAGATATTCGACGACGGGCGCCTCACCGATTCGCAAGGGCGGCAGGTCGACTTTAAGAACTGCGTGATCATCATGACCTCCAACGTCGGCGCGACGGGCATGCAGACGACGACCGACATCGGATTCCGCTTGCAGAAGAACACGGACGAGGACGAAGCCAAGAGCTACGAGCGGATGAAGAACAAGGTGCTGGAGGAGGTCAAGCACACCTTCCGTCCGGAGTTCCTCAATCGCATCGACGAGATCATCGTCTTCCATCAGCTCACGCGTCCGCAGATCGAGCAGATCGTCGGGTTGGAGCTGGAGAAGGTAACGCGCGAAGTGCGCGCGCAGGGCATGAACCTCAAGGTGACCGATGCGGCCAAGACGCTCCTCGCGCAGAAGGGTTGGGATCCGCAGTTCGGCGCTCGGCCGCTGCGGCGCGCGATCCAGCGCGTCGTCGAAGACGAGCTCGCCGAGGAGATGCTGCGCGGCACCTTCGTCACCGGCGATCACGTCCTCGCGGACATCGATCCGGACGATCCGAGCAAGCTGAAGTTCAGCAAGATCCCGTCGGTCGAACCGCCGGCTGCACCCCCGCCGCCGGAACACGCCACGACGTAAGCGCGAAGGACCGAAAGAGGAACCGCCTAAGGAGCCTGCATCGTGAAAGCGATGCGGGCTCTTTTCATTAGCGATCGAGTGTTGAGTGCGGTCGCAGTCGGTTTGCTCGTTGCGGCGGTGCTCTTCGCTCCGGCGCTTGCCGCGCACAACGGCGGTGCAGGCACCGGACTTGCGGGGACGACGGTGCTGATCATTCGCCACGCAGAGAAGCCCGACTCGGGCCCGGGCCTGGCTCCCGCCGGACAGCAGCGTGCGCAAGCGTACGTACGCTATTTTGAGAACTTTACGCTGGACGGCGTGCATTCGACGCCGGATTATCTGGTTTCGTCGGCGGATTCGAACAGCAGCCAACGGCCGCGCCTCACGATCGAGCCGCTGAGCCAAGCGCTGCAACTGAGGATTCACGACAAGTACAAGGACAAGCAATTCGCGGCGCTGGCATCCGATTTGGAGTCCCGACCGCACGGGCACGTCATCTTAATTGCCTGGCACCACGGCGAGATTCCCGATTTGCTGCAAGCGCTCGGTGTCGATCCCAGCACCGTACTGCCGGCACCAAAGTGGCCTTCCAACGTTTTCGGTTGGGTTATCGCCGTGCAGTACGACGCCGCGGGGCGCCCTGCGCGCGAGGAGCTTATTCACGAGAACTTGATGCCCGACGACGCAGGGCAATAAGCGAGCGCGCTTCGTAGGGACACACGATGACGCTTATCGCCATTGCACTCTCCGGTCTGCTCGCCCAAGCAACGCCGCAGCCGTCGGCGAGCCCGGCGGTTCCGGTCGCATCACCGTCGCCGCTCCCGGGACAATCGCCCACACCGGCGGCCTCGCCCACTCCGGCAGCGTCGCCGTCAGCCCTATTGGTCAACCCGGCAACGGTCGCCATCAATCCGGGCCAGCAGGCGCGCATTGCCGTCTCCGGCTCGAGCGGATCGCTGACTGCAAGCACCGACTCGCAGCTTGTGCGGGTCGACATCGATCAGCCGAACGGGTTCGTTGTCGTCACCGCATCGGGCCAGGTCGGCACCGACACGCTGCACGTGAGCGATGCGCTGGGTGCGCGCGCTGACGTCCCAATTCGCGTGGCTTTTAACGCCGGGACGATACCGGACAGCGCAACCCTTATCGTCACCGGCACGCCGGCAGCTGGTAATTGGCTGGCACAGCAAGCGGTCTGGCTGGTGCGCGGCCTAACTCAGGCCCAGCCGGGAACGAACCCGTCATTTGGCAGCGTCACGCCGCCGCCGGCCGCACTGTCGCCCGGCGCGGTGACGCAGCTCGCGGTGCCGGTAACAATTCCCGGCGGCACTACCTATCTCGACGTTGCGAAGACCGTCGCGGTCAGCGTTAGCAATCAAGCCGTTGCGCCGTTCGTCCCCAATCAACTGTTTTACGACGACGATCCGGAACGGCTCACCGCGCCGGGCGTGCTCTTTCGCGGAACGGTTACCAGCGCGAGTCCGACGCGCCTGTACTATTATCACGACAGCGACCTTGGCCAGCATCGGTTGGTCGTTCTTCTGCAGAGCCAATCGACGGCGCCGACCCAAGTGCAAGTCATCGTGTCGTCCGCCGGCCCCAACCTCGACGTCATGTCAGTGGGCCATGCGGTTTCGAAGAACTATCTTCTCGTCAAGCCCAATAACGAAGGCGTCATACTTACGCTTCCGCAATCGGATCCGCTGAGTTTGCTGGACACCCCGCTCCAAGATCGTCAGGGCGTTGCCGGCGCGATCGACATGCACGTGCTCTCGGGAGGCCCGGTGGTCGTCACCTTGCTTTCCGCTCCCCCGGATGCAACGCAGGCAGCGGTGTTCGCCATGGCCGGCCAAACGCCAATTGCCGGCGACGGGCACCACCGAACGGGTGTCTACGCCATAGCGGATTATGGAACGCTCGGCGCGACCTACACGGTCGGCGGCGCCGACGCATCGGTGCAGTACGGCGGCCCGCACGGTCCGGATCCGGCGCCGACTTCAACGCCGGAAGGCCACGACGCCGGCGACTACGGCGTACTGCAAAGCATCGTTTTTACTATGGTCAATCCGACCGATCAGGCCGCAGTCGCTTACTTGTACGAGCGGCCGCAGGGCGGGGTCGTCCGCTCGTCGTTCCTGGTAGACGGCAATCTCGTCGACGTTGGGTGTGCTCGCGTTCCCCAGGCATATCAGATCGCGTCCTACAACCTCGCCCCGCGCCAAACGTACCGGGTGATGGTGCAGACGATGACCGACGGCGGCTCCAACTATCCGCTCGAAGTCGGGGTCAGCGCGACGCCGCCCAATCTGTCGACGCCGCCGATATCGTCGCCCGACGGATGTTTCCCCAAGCCCTGAGGGTTTGAAAAAACTTTGAGTAGTGCGCCGCTTGCGTGGCACACTGACCGGGAGTACGCTTCGGTGAGACGCACCCGGAGGGTCCGACAATCGAACGCACCACCGAACCAAAGATCGTTCTGCTGGTCCGCCTGCTCAACGCGATAGATGAGGGGCGACACTCCTTCGAAGCCCTGAAAGAGCGCATTAGCGAGGACGGCAAACGACCAAGCACCCGCAGCTTGCGGCGGTACTTAGCGGTCTTGGCCGACGCCGGCTTTCCGTGGTACTTCGATCGCGCCGGCAACGCCTATCGCTTTGCCGATGGCTACAGTCTGAAGCGCCTGGAGCTGTCGAACGAAGAGCTCTTCGGTCTAGTTGCGCTCAAGTCGCTCGGCGCTAGCCTGGGCGGCTCGCTCGGCGCTTACATTCACGGCGTAACCGACAAGCTGGTCGGATCGGCGCGCGGTGCAAAAGAGCGCGTTGAATCACGTTCGCCGGTGGCGTTTCGGTTGGCCGAGGTCGGCCTGGATGAGGCGGGGGATCGCGCGTTTTCCTTGCTCTCCGCTGCGGAGCGCTCCTCGCGCGCCGTCTCGTTCACCTATCGCGACAAGGAAGGCCGAGTCAGCCGGCGCACCGCCGACCCCTACGGCTTTATCGTCAGCGGCGGCCGCGTCTATTGCGTCGCCTTCGATCACGCCCGCAACGACATTCGCACGTTTGCCGTGGACAGCATTGAGACGCCCGACGTGCTTTCTCGGACGTTCGTCCGGCCCAATGATTTCGACATTGAGTCCTTCGCCGCCGGATCCATCTCGGGCGTCATGCGGGGCAACGGCGTCAGCGAGGTGCACGTACGGTTTGCTCCTCGGGTGGCCAAAGCCGCCACGGCCGCGCGCGTCGTCTCCGATCGCCGGATCGAGCAGCAGGCCGACGGCAGCGTCGACATCATCTACCGCGTCGGCGACGCCGAGGAGCTGATCCGCTGGGTGCTGGGCTGGGGTGCGCAGGCACGGATCGTCGCGCCGGAGCGGGTTCGCGACCGGGCGCGCGCGCTGGTCGGCGAGATCGCGGCTAATTACGCCTAACCGCGGCAACGACGCGCGGGCGGAAAAAACGAAACCCGTCGGGTTTGACGCCGACGGGTTCCGACGTACTCTCGCATCGTTCCCGCCTGTCTGACTCCCCGGGAGGGAACCCTACTGACGTTGATCGACGGTTTGCTGGTTGCCTCAGAAC